>JAMPIU010000113.1 GCA_023667845.1 Dehalobacter sp.
TTAATCAGGCAGGGGGATTTGCGGCAACGGGGGATTCTGTTATAATAAAAATAATAACAGGTTGAAGATGGAAAATGAGGTGCGATAATGGATAATAACAAAATAGATCATTCAATCGGTTCAGTCAAAATTGCTGATGAGGTCGTTGAAGTGATTGCCGGAATGGCAGCTTCAGAAGTTGAGGGAGTCGCTGAGTTAAGCGGAGGTTTCGCCCAGGATATCGCCAATATTTTAGGCCGGGGCAAAAATTCATCCAAAGGTTCCAGGGGCATCAAAGTTGAAATTGACGAAAAAGAAGCTTCCGTGGATTTGTTTATTGCCGTCCAGTACGGGGTGTCAATTCCTGATGTAGCCCAGAAGGTACAGATCGTTGTGAAAGAAGCGATTGAAGGGATGACTGGATTAACCGTCATGGTCATCAACGTTCATATTCAAGGCATCGCGTTCAAAAACACGGCTGAGATCAAGGACGTCAAAGACAGCAAAGATAAAACGAATAAAGAAAAAGATTTGAAAGAAAAATAGAACAGTGCAGCAGGGTGGAGAGATGAGCAATTTCTGGAGAAATATCGGGGATAAACTCAATATTTTTTTTCTATGGTGTCTTGATAATCATCCTGGTAAATTTTTTGGTTTTTTGATTGGTTTTTTTGTGGCTTTGATGTTTATTTTGCTGGGATTTTGGCAGACACTGCTTTTAGCTGCCTTATCCTTCGGGGGATATTACTTGGGAAAATGCTGGGATGATGGGGTTTGGCCTACCGGACTGAGCAAAGTAATACATAGAATACCTTTTTGGGGCAAACATAAAACGTAGAATGAAATTCCGGAGGCATATTCATGAGTAAAATAATGGGCCGAAGAAAGGCCCGCGAAACGGCACTGCAAATACTTTATCAAATTGATATAACGGGAGAAACGGACAAGCGGGAACAAGTCCTGCAGCATTGGATCCAGGAATTTGCCGTCTCTGATAAGACGGCAGATTTTATTAGGGAACTGGTTGAAGGAACCCTGCAGAACAAAACGGATATTGATGCCAAGCTTGCTTCGACTTCCCACGAATGGGCTCTGGACAGGATGGGCAATGTGGACCGTAATCTGATGCGGCTTGCTGCCTATGAAATGCTGTACAGCCCCGGCACGCCCCAGCGGGTCACTTTAAATGAAGCGATTGAGATTGCCAAAAGGTTCGGCGGGGATGATTCAGCAAAATTCATTAACGGTATTTTAGATAAGCTGATGGACGAGAGTGAAAAATGATGTTCTTAGGTCTTGATACAAGCGCATACACGACATCCGTTGCCGTGGTGGATCAAGAAAAGCATCTGGTCTGGGAAAAAAGACGCCTACTCGAAGTTCCTCAGGGAGAGAAAGGCTTGGCCCAGTCGGAAGCTCTTTTTAATCATATTAAAAATCTTCCGGAACTACTGGCCCTGGTTCCGCCAACCATATGGCCGGAAATTGCCGGCATTGGCGTCAGTACGGCACCTCGTCCGGCAGAGCAATCCTATATGCCGGTCTTTCTGGCAGGAAGGTCGGTTGCTTCATCTCTGGCCAGCGCTTTAAATGTAAAGCTTGTAACGACGAGTCATCAGGAAGGACATCTGGCTGCAGGATTGGAATCCGCCGAAGGTTTTGCTTTGACGGATTTTTTGGCTGTCCACCTTTCGGGAGGAACAACGGAAGTATTGAAAGTCCGGAAGGATTCTCCCGGAAAACTAAGTTTGCAGATTCTTGGTGGAAGCAGTGATCTGCATGCCGGTCAATTTGTAGACAGAGTCGGCGTGCGTCTGGGGCTGCCTTTCCCGGCGGGAAAGGAGCTGGAAAAACTGGCTTTAAAATCAGCGCCTGGATCTGCTTCCCTGCTGCCTTCCTCGGTTAAAGGATATGAGATGAGTTTCTCGGGCGTCGAGTCGGCAGTTCAGCGTCTGATCGAAGAAAAAAAACGTTCGGCCGATCTGGCCCGGGCGGTGGAAGGCTGTATTGTCCGGACGATTTATAAGGTCTTGACCAAAGCTGTTGACGATACCGGACTCAGAGATATTCTGATTGTTGGCGGCGTAGCCTCAAATCAATATCTAAGGAATCAGCTTGAAAAGAAGCTGGAATCTCAGGCCAGATTATTTTGGGCAAAGCCGGGATGGAGTTCAGATAATTCGATTGGGGTCGCACTTCTGACGCGGGAAGCGGTGTTGTCGGACAATCATTAATTGTTTTTATCTTTACAAAGAGATTTAGAAAAAATCTAAAAATATGATATAAAATGAGTTTTTTTGAGCCCTAAGGACATTTTACAATGAAAAGACTTGATTTCGGGGCAAAAGTTCATTTATAATAAACAAGGTAAAGTATCAAATACGTGTTACTGTGCCAAACATAGATGTATATACTTGTATAGCTTGGAAAAGGGGACCATTCATCCGTTTGGTCGGTACAACGAATAATCCTGAGGGGGAGACAACGTGTATAAGGTAGTCAAAAGAAGGCAGTTGGCAGACATTATTACACTGCTGGAAGTAGAAGCTCCGGAAGTCGCCAAGAAAGCCCAACCCGGCGAATTTGTTATTGTTCGCCAAAATGAGGAATCTGAAAGGATCCCTTTGACCATCATGGACTTTAATCGGGATAAAGGGACAATCACCATCGTCATCCAGGAGGTAGGCTATTCATCCAATCTGATTACCCGGATGCAGGAAGGTGATTCTTTTGTTACATTTGTAGGACCGCTCGGACAAGCCACCGAAATGGAGAATTACGGTACGGTTCTGTGCATTGGCGGCGGCGTGGGTATTGCGCCGGTTCATCCGATTGCGCGCGGCCTGAAAGAAGCAGGGAATAAGGTCATCTCCATTCTCGGAGCAAGAACTAAAGACCTGCTGATCCTCGAAGACGAAATGCGGGCCGTAAGTAATGAAGTCGTCATTACAACCGATGACGGCACTTATGGCATGAAAGGTTTTGTCACGCACGGCATCCAGTCCGTTTTGGACCAGGGTATCAAAGTTGATGCGATCTGGGCGATTGGTCCGGTCGTTATGATGAAATCCGTAGCGAATTTTACCAGACCTCTTGGCATCAAGACCATCGTCAGTATGAATCCTGTCATGGTCGACGGAACAGGAATGTGCGGTGCCTGCAGACTCGATGTCGGCGGCGAAACCAAATTTGCCTGTGTTGACGGGCCGGAATTTGACGGCCACAAGGTAGATTTTGACCTGGCCATGAAACGTTCGGCCTTCTTTAAAAATGAAGAAGCTGTCGCTTACGGTAAAGTCAAGTGCCAGTGTGCAAAGGAGGGCAAATAATCATGGCATCAAAAGCACCACGACATGATATGCCCTGTCAGGATCCAATCGGCAGGGGGAAAAATTTCAGCGAAGTTGCGCTGGGATACGCGGTAGAGACCGCTGCGGAAGAGGCCAAACGCTGCATTCAGTGCAAAAAGCCAAAATGTGTGGAAGGCTGCCCGGTAGGGGTAGATATTCCCCAGTTTATCAATAAAATAGCCGAGGGTGAACACCTCGAAGCCGCGTCCATCTTAAAAGGCAAAAATACCTTGCCGGCAATTTGCGGACGTGTCTGCCCGCAGGAATCCCAGTGTGAAGCCCAGTGTATCCTTGGCGTCAAAGGCGAACCGGTTGCAATCGGCCGTTTGGAGCGCTTTGCAGCAGATTACGAAATGGCCAATGGCACAAGCAAATTAGAAAAAGCAACGCCGTCAGGCAAAAAGGTAGCCGTGATTGGTGCTGGTCCTGCGGGACTGACCTGTGCGGCTGAGCTCGCCCGCAAAGGCCATGCTGTAACTGTTCTGGAAGCCTTGCATGTGGCCGGCGGCGTACTGATGTACGGAATTCCTGAATTCCGTCTGCCGAAAGCCATTGTTCAGAAAGAAATCAACAGCTTAAAAGATATGGGCGTCGAAATCCTGGTTAACCAAGTCGTTGGCAAAGTCACCTCTGTCCAGGAATTGCTGGCAAACGGCTATGATGCCGTATTTATCGGCACCGGCGCCGGGCTACCATACTTTATGAAGATTCCGGGTGAAAACTACAACGGCGTATATTCCGCCAATGAGTTCCTGACCCGGTCGAATCTGATGAAAGCCTATGATTTCCCGAATCATGCGACCCCGATCAAAGTGGGAGAGCAGGTCGCGGTACTTGGCGGCGGCAACGTGGCCATGGACGCAGCCAGAACAGCGCTTCGTCTCGGCGCCAAAGACGTTTACATCGTTTATCGCCGTTCCATGACCGAACTGCCGGCGCGTGTTGAGG
>JAMPIU010000114.1 GCA_023667845.1 Dehalobacter sp.
CAAAATGAGAGAATTATTACGAGAATTATACATGATTTAATGGAGGGAAATTTCATACTGTAGAGATTATTATGATGTACGCTTAAATTGCACCTAACGTTCGGCGGTATGTGGCGTTGGTCCGCCAGCTGGCGGACGGTGGCACGCGTTTTTGCACTCGTGGTGCGATACAGGATTATGATGTTATTTGTTCATTCTCTCGTTGGCAAAAACCGTGACACCAGAAGGGAGTGCCCCGCGGGAGCGGGGCCAGCGGGCTGTTTTTTGTCCGGCAGCTTTAGCCGCAAAGCCGGGCCGATAAAGCACCAACTGGTTTTGGTGTGCTGATCTGTCGGATTAGCGCGCAAAAACCAGCCGCGCCAATGACATATACCGACCTGTTAGCTGTAGGGCTATTTATTATTATTTGAAAGGTGTCCCCCATAATTTTCATTACGTCGGGATGGGCTGGAAGGCTCTTCACACAGACGCTTCATTTGAATCGTCAAAAAAACAATATCTGTGTGATGTGCCTGACAGCGAAGGGAAGGTCATATTTTTGTGGCATTATTTTAAATCCAATGCTTTACGTTTGATCAAAATTCTATTTTGTAACTCACAGATGGTATAATGGGGAACAGAGTCACCTGTTGCAGTTCACCATTATCTAGAGTCAGATACCATGGATTCATCTTCGAATAGGCGTTGTAAATATCCACTCTGAAAGTTTTCCTTCCCCACTTTGTGTAAGTTTTTCGTTCAAGCCCGATATCAAGCCTATGATATAATGGAAACCTGATATTGTTTATCCCTTCCAGGTATGGCAGATCGCCCTGGATTATTCTGTCATAAAACGAGAATACAGTCCCGCTTTGCATGACGAAACTGCTGCTGATACTTAGTTTCTGAGTGATCTTATATCCTATGGAGAGCCTGAAATCGTGAGGCCTGTCATACTTATGATCAAACCGTTCACCATTGTTTATCTCTGGCGATTGCCGGGTCGTCTTTGAGAGCGTGTAAGTAAGAAGAGCATATGTTTTATGCAGTTCAGCCTGAAGGAGAAACTCGGCACCGTAACCAAGACCGGTTACCGGGATGATATTATCTTCCCATCGGGGATATAGCACAAAACTTGCGCCTTCCCTGTACATGTAAAGATCCCTGCTGCTTTTAAAGAAAAGATTGACCTCTCCCCGGAAGAATGTTCCGGGATCGAAAAAAGCAGCTATCTCAATTTGCTGTGTCCGGGATGGCTTTATATTGCCATAGGAGGGAATCCAAATATCGTTTACTGCAATTGCATTTGAAGAGCTTACAGTATGGATCGACTGGGAGGACAAGGTATAGGCTCCCATCAATGTCAGATACTTACTGACTTTAAAGGAAGCTAGCAGGCGGGGCTCGGGTAAAAAATGAACTGAATTAGGGCCTGATAAAAGGGTAAACCTTATGCCTGGCCGGATTGTGAACCTGTCACTTAGTGTAATCCGGTCTTCGAAATAAGCTCCTGCTTCGAGCTGAGAGATATCTTCAAGGCTTGCATTTTCGCCTGTCGGGCGGTTTGTAAGTTCCCCGTTTGTATAGAGAAATGTGCCAATAACAGGCTTCACAGAGCGTAGATTGGCAAAGATGCCTGCCTCAAGATTATGGACTTTACTTGAAATGGCCAGGTTGCTGTTAAGACCAAGCTCTTTGATCCTGCTGCTGGTGGTATTTATTGCATCTTCAGTCTGAGTTTCATCTTCATAGCGGGTCAGATGGATCTCTTCACCGGACTCTGACAGGAAATCCTGAAAGAACAGACGAGTGGTAATGCTTTTATTCGTTGTGGGCCGGTTGGTCCATGAAATCCCTGCAAGCAGATCCTTCCACCCTGAGATCACCCTGTTCTCATACAGAGTTTCAACATCATCGTCGTATTCTGTGTAGCTCGTGTACTTCTCAAGCTTGTCACGGTTAAAATAAAGGGTAAGTCTGAGGTCGTTATTTCTATTGAGAGTGCGGGATGCGTTCAGATTCAGGTCATAAAAATCAAAAAACGGGAAATGCGGGAAACTGCGGTTAAGGGTATTATTAAGAAATTTGGTTGTGCCAATCCTGCCTGCCACTGCGACAGTTGTAACGGTGTCAGGTGAAAAAGCGACACCGGCACCCGATACCAGCAGCCCGGCTGATACGGAAGTCAGGACTGTGTCAGAGACACTTCTGTCGAAATTGAAATTAACCACTGATGACAGTTTTCCCCCGTACCTTGCAGGAAATCCTCCTTTCATAACTTCCACGCCGGAGACCATGAAAGGATCGATAGCCGAGATCAGTCCCGAAAAGTGAAATGGCTGATATACCGGGAATCCGTTAAGATTAAAAAGGTTCTGGTCATATTGGCCTCCCCTTACAATAAGCCCGGCCGACCCTTCTCCTCCTGATTGGACTCCGGGGAGGTACTGGATTTTTTTCAGGAGGTCTTCACCGCTGCCAATCACGGGCAGGAAGCTCACCTCGGCAGGGGCAAATCCGGTGATTTCAAGGTTGGAGTCTCGTTTAAAACCTGGCTTACGGGATCCGGTTACTCTGATCTCTTCAATTGAAACCAGTTTGTCATAATTTAGCACCAGGGTAGTATCACTTCTGACGGTCAGATCCGACTTCATCTCTTCATATCCGCCGTATTTAATTAACAGAGTGAGGGTACCGGCAGAATGATAAAATGAGAACCTACCCCTGATATCCGTAATGTACCGGTCATCATTGACCTTAATCTCAGCTTCGGGAAGGGGAATTCCAGTCTGGGCATCAAGGACGAATCCCTCGATCCGAAGGCGTTGCCCGTTGATTAATGAGCAGACAGCCAACAGAAGTGTTATGAATAACAGTTTTTTCATACCTCAAAAATTAGAACTGCAGGGTATCTTTGTCAACAGAGTATAAAGCAAAAATACCGCATCCATTGCTGGTATTGCTGTGAAGTCTAATCGGCTCTGAGAAGGGATCATCAGATACTTTATAATACTTCCACCTGTCAATCATGTAGTTGTAATAATCATAACTCAAAGTGTAGAGAGAAACTACGTAATATGTACCGTCGCTTAGAGGGGGGGCTATAATCTTAAACGAATGACTCCTGCCGTTAAAGCTTTTATCACTCCACAGTAACTCCCACGTTATCCACTGCGTGATTGGTGCAATATTATAACCCTTCAGTGAGCCACTAAAACGATGAGCTTTTGATTTATAACGATATGTCATATACGGGGGATCTGGATCAGAATAAATTGCGTATTGCATTCTGCAATCTCTGTCAAGATATGTGGACGAGAGATCTATACCATTAAGTCCTATTCGGTAAAAATTCTCTATATCGGGCGGATCATCGATTACGACTGTAATTTCGATGAGAGGATCTCCTTTGCGAGTTTCTCCCATAAGGCTGATTCTATAAGCCGGAGTGTCAAAAAACCATTCCGGCCAATCTCCTGCTAGATAACGCCAGGATAACTCTTTAATCTTTATAGTGTTGGGCTTGATGTCCGTTGCTGTCACGGTTTCAAAGCCTGGGTAGTTTACTTTAACAGTGTATTCTTTCCCTTCAGAAAGAAAAACTGATGAATCTACCGGGAAATCCAGATAACCTTTGGTGGAAATTGTTCCTGACAGTATTGCCGGGGTGTCAAGAGTTAAACTCTTATAGAATACTCCATTTTCAAAAAGGTCAACCTGACAATCAATGTCCATTTGAATTGCTGGATCCTGTATCCCTCTTGCCATTGTCACTCTCACCCTGCTATCATGGTCCGGACCGATAAATGATTGAACAGCTAAAAGAGGATCTGTGTCAGGCAAGCTGAAGGTCATATCATTGGAGCAAGAGGTTAGGGAAATTAGTAATCCTGTAAATATAGATTTCAAGGTATATTTCATCACGATGAATGTTTTGTTCTGGTTGATAGGATAGTCTATTCTCTCAATTACTATACGTTATGATATGTGCCTTTGTGACAAGATTTTTTGGATTTATTTAGTTGATCCTTATCAATACGTGTTTTTCATTACTCCATTAGCGCAGGATATTCACCGGAGCCAAAACTGGTGCCTGGAAAATCCAGCGCAAAATTAAGCTGAGGATTTCTTCCCTCTTCAGCCTCATCCATTTCTTCATATTGTATGCCGTAGCTGCCAGTAATGTATTAATCTGGTCTCCGGCACTGCCACTGAGGTAGTTTCTCAACA
>JAMPIU010000115.1 GCA_023667845.1 Dehalobacter sp.
ATGGGAACAGGAGCCTGTAAGTTACCTATATAGGGTGTTTTCGGAATGTCCTATATAAGAAATTTGTTACCTATATAGTGAATAAATTACTTATATAGGGAAACCGGTGAATAACGAGTTGGAGATGAACTGATGACAAAAGACGAAAAATCTGATTCTGAATACGAAATGCTTTTGAAAGGGCTCCAGAGTATTGCCTCAGAAGGTTTTCGGGACGCTAAAGGTAATAGACATAAGGAAAAACAAATATGTTGTCGATATTTCAACACTGGACTGGCGCTGGGCTTCTCTACAGGGGTACTCGTTGATTTTTTGGGAGTCAGTACTCCCTCAATTCTTGATCTAGCTGGCTATTCTGATGAGGATTCCGAAGCAATTATGGAACTCATTGGGTTAATTACTGACGAAGAAATTGCACAAGCGCGGCCACTGAATTGAAGTAACTCAGAAAAATGAAAAACCAACCAACATCAGTCAATTACTGAAAGGTCACAAGCTAAAGAGAAGTACCAACGAGGCCAGTGGACCTCGACACAATAACTCATTACTTTTCTTAGTTTCTGAGATCAAATCATGGGAATGTTTGATTATTACTTGCCGGCAGTAGATATCAACTGCCCAGTCTGCGGTACATCGTTGAAGGAATGGCAGGGTAAAGATGGCGCCTGTGCTCTATTTGTGTGGCAAGAGGGTAACCTTGCACCTATAGAACAACAGGTGGGTGATGACGTTAAGTGGGCTCCATCAGATCGGGATCATTTCCGGCTTCCAGAACAGTTCTTGATCTATTCATATGACTGTAATTGTCCCTTTCCAGTCGAAGCGATTTGCAGGACAAGAAATGGAACTTGGGCAGAAACACGTTTAATAACGGCTGACAACATTGTACAAAAGCCCGAAGAAACACGAGCACATTTCAAGTCACGTCTTCATTGGCTTCAAGGGAAACGGACAAAAACCTAAAGGAGACAAGGGTGTCAAACCTACACATTTGACAAAAAAGCAGACTGCTAAAAATGCGAAGTCCCAACCAGGCAGAAACAGCGGCCTAAAACCGCCGCTGTTCTCCAGATCCGTTAGATGATTAAGAAAAAAGACCTGTAGTGCAGAGGAATCGTTATGTCTTTAAGTGAAAAGGACCAGATGTTTATCAGCAAGAGAAAGAAGCTAACAAAATACTTCCCAATTTGTGGGTGGGGGTGTCTAACGATACTTGCCGGTTATCTAATTTGGGCATTTTTGAAAACACCAATATTATTGAACCCCTTCATCGTACAAGAAAGGATTTTGAACAAACAGATTGAACAATCAAGTCTCGTGCTTATGTCAGTTATGCTTCCCATCGCATTTTCAATCGCTTTCTTCATATTGATAGTACTGGTAGTGTTTATGTTCATTTGGAATTCGCACGAGAAAAAATATCTTAAAATTATCGAGCAAATGGATGACCAGGCATCTAACTTGCGCTCAGACCATGACCGGGCATAAACCCGCCCGGCAGGTCAAGCGCAGCCCCGTTGGACCACAAGGAAATGAAATGGAAAATGAAGATACCGATCTAAGCCCCGGACTTCAAAAATTTCTCAATGCAACAGCCTACTTCATTGCATTCTTTTTCTGGCTGAATTTGTACGGATTTTTGAATCTGTTCTTCAAAATATTAGTCCCCAATCACCCCAAAAATAACTTTATGCATTATACAATTCTCGCGATTATTTTGATTATTGCCGCGAGCGTAACTGAAACCCTGCGCCGTCGGAGAAATCTTCGGCTCTTTCTTTCATTTACAGGCCTTCTGTTTATTGTCAACGCCGTTGTGATCTGGCGAAATTGGTATTTTCATTAGCACGTCATTTAGGCATTTCCGAGAAAAACTGAAAAGGCGATTAAAGGCGAATTAAAAAACCATGGGAATACATATGTATCACTGAGGCGCTGGCTTAGGGGACATTGTCCGGAACGAGGCAGCCACCAGCATTGAAAGACAAAAACAGAAACGGCAAAGAGTGCGGAGGCGGATCACCGGAGAGTATCACGCCTGAGGAACCTGCCGCGATGAGGTCCAACAGGCCCTTGGACACCGACCGGGGCTGAGAAGAGCCCCGGCGCGGGTCAAGGGCGCAAGCCGTTAGCCCAGGAATATGAATGAAAATATACAAGTTCAGGGAATTGACGGACGAGACGCAACGCCAGCGCTTCCTGCCGATTGTGTTGAAAAACACTGTCTGGTGTGCAAAGCCAGATGACCTCAACGATCAAGATGAGTTCAGGTTTAGCCTGGACTACACACCGTCCAACAATACCGCTAGACTATTGACTGAGTTCATTTCTCGGTACCGAACCACCAAGCTCCTCCCTCCTCAACTATCAACAGCGATGGTTTTAGCGACTGGAAAGCTCCAAGAGACTACGGCGACGCACGTCGCAGAAATAATCCATCAGTGCAGAACGGACATCGGAGTAACCAGCTTTTCACTGATGAAATCAGATAATCATCTGTGGGAAGAGTACGGCGGGCATGGTAACGGCGCATATGTTGAAATTGACATACCTGACGCTCTAGTCGGTGAGTCATTCCATCGGGTGCACTATGTACAAGAGAAAGTCTTCCATATAGACAGTTTTCTCGAATCCGCACTTCAGGTAGAGAATAGAATCACAAATTTTAGAAATATCTTGCTGACTAAAACAAAGAAGTGGTCGCAAGAAGAAGAAATTCGTTTTATCGGGAAACGGCAAGACGTGAATTTTATTGTTGATGGTTCCATCACCGAAATCGGCTTCGGTCCTCTTGTCTCAAATGACATCTATGAGCGAATTATGGCAGACATAGCCGGCCATTGTGGCGACAAGAATATCAGCATTGTAAGGCTATAGAGGGCTAACCACACGGCGGCAGCCGGTCTTCGCTACGCTTCGCCGCTGCGCCACGCCACCGTTCTGCACAAAGGTAATGAAATGGGAAGGAACCAAAAACTATACGAAAGACTTGATCAGTTAGAAGACGATTTCGCTTCATATCTACTGGAGGAGCTTGAATCTGTCGCATCGGGTCATTCGTCATGGTTCCTTTCTCGAAAAATACCTCACCACCTCGACGGAAAATTTTGGAGGGATGCAAAAACTGCCGTTGCAGAGAGGACAGAGGCGGAGATTTATGAGTTGCGAAAAAAACTCAATGAGTCAACTTCTGACGGTCTTCTGGCAATCCTTGCGGAATTTGTCGAGACAAGGAGACAACTGTCTGACAAGTTCGACGGCGGCGAAACGCATCTAGCAAGACGAATAATTGAGAAACTGAAGGAATGGCAGAACATGCGCCCGCACGTGACCGCAAAACGCCGCGTCACGTAAGGCGCTAAGCCGTTGCGCAATGAATAAAAATGAAAAACCCATAAAAATGCAATCAATCATACCACGGCTACTCATAATCTCAGTTGCTGCCCTTGTCGGTGCATCAATAGGCAAAGTTGCAGCCTTTGATCAAAGCTATTCTGCCGCTGGCGGAGGAATTATTGCTGCAATAGCCGTCGGCATCGGAGCACTATTCAATCCAAAAACGAAGAAATTAGAACGCACAACACCGACGAGAAAATTACTGGGACTACGAATTGGAGTCATTGGCTTTTGTGTGGCAGTAGGCGGATGGCTAGTTACTGTATATGCTTCCCAGCCTGCCGGTTTCATACTTGCTGCCTCAGGCATTGGAGTAGGCTTTGTGGGCATGGGAATCCACTACGTGAACATGTTCCGTAAATGAAACGATGCACAACCAGGAAGATGCACCGGGCCAAAATGCCGCCCGGTGATCTCCCGGCCCGTTGAACCAATCTACACCAAACCGAGGAAAACCGAGGCTTGGCGAGACAGAATAAGTTGGATTGGCGACATCGACGCAAAGTGGCGGAGCAGAAATCTAGAGTGGTGGCATTTCGTGGCATTGGAGCAAGAATGAGTTACTTTATTCGGAACTTAACAGTTGTACTATCAATCGTAAATGTTACGAGCGGCATATTCATTGTTAATTTATTAAATACAC
>JAMPIU010000116.1 GCA_023667845.1 Dehalobacter sp.
TCGGGAAAGCCGTAATAGTAGATGCAAGGGAAATCTCCTGTTACGAAGCCCGGTAAATGTTTCATTAAATTTAATTAATGTGCCATACTTTAATCTAAATTATCCAGAACCTGTAGCTCTTAGATTAATATCCTTACTTCTGTACGGCACTATCCTTTAGAAAAACGTTTTTTCTTTACTTTTTTCGGAGTTTTAGAGACCAAATAAACGATATCATTCAATTTTTTCAAGTTTTCCTTTGGAGTCAAAATTACTTAGATCTGCTAAGAAAACGCTGCGCGGAAACATATTGATCTCCAAAATATACTGAGAAATATAGGGACATTACTCGGATATATAATATAAACAAAATATGAATTAGCAATCAGATTCATTGATGTGTAAAAAAACTATAACTGATGTATGAAAAAACCAGTAATTGCAAAAATTCTACTCATAATCCTGCTCAGCGTGTTCTTGCTCTCAGCCGGATGTTCACTCATCGACAGAAAATACATCCACCTCCTCTGCAACTACACCTGCCTCTTCTGCCACGCCTCAGTCCATTTTCATGACCACGGACAAGACGCAGTATGCCCGCGGTGAAATGGTCAAGATAAAAATAGCAAACAATCTAGATGTTCCTGTTTGGTATATAGGCTACTCTCAGCAAGACCTGGTCTTCTGGGAGATTGAAAAGGCTCAAGGCAATAATTGGGCAGGTCTGACCATTCGTCTGCCAATGATTGATGATGGCAGAGAGGTTTGCCGGTTAATACTGTATGAACGACCTGTTAGTAATATAACATAGCTGAAGCCACACTCAGATCTTCTTTACTAATGGAATCAGCAGATATGCTCATTCGAGGCAATGCCCGATTCAGCCGAACCTGAGATGATTGAGCGATGTAGATACAGACTTGCTTTCCATTATAGTTTTGTCACAGTAGAATCCGAAAACATTGGGAATGAACCTTGGAAAAGACCGGTTGAGCTGGGCGAGACAAAGGTAGTTTACTCAAATGAATTTATTTTGGAGTAAATGGCATAATATTGCAGATATATTTAGTGTAGAAAGATTTAGTGTAGAAAGCGGGTCGAAATTATCTGAAAAAGATGTGACAAATCTCTATTTCTAGCGGGTAAAAGCTTTCTAAAAAGACTGGCAAAAAAGGTTTCTGAAATAGTTTCTAAAAGAAAGATCCGGAAAATTGGGCTTTTCCGGAAACCTCCAGTTTAGTTTTGGTTTAATTTTAAGCATCTTTACATCATGTCTTCCATGTCGCCGCCTGGCATTCCGCCTGGAGCTGCTCTTCCACCGCCGGTTGAAGCGATGACATCATCGATCCTGAGGATCATGATTGCAGCTTCCGTTGCTGCATTGATTGCCTGGGTCTTGATTCTAAGTGGTTCGACTACATCGTTTTCGAACATATCTTCGATCTTGCCTGTGTAGACATTCAGCCCGGCCCTCTTGTTACCCTTCTCATGCTGGGAGCGCATTTCCACAAGCATGTCGATCGGGTCAAGTCCTGCGTTTTCTGCAAGGGTCTGCGGGATAATTTCAAGGGATTCGGCAAACTTGGTTACTGCGAGCTGTTCCCTTCCTTTGAGGGTTGCTGCATATTCTTTGAGCCTGAGGGAAAGTTCTACTTCGGGTGAGCCGCCGCCAACAACAATCTTCTGGTCTTCGAGTGCAACGCCGACAACCCTGAGAGCGTCTTCAAGTGCTCTCTCAAGTCCGTCCACGACATGCTCGGTTCCGCCGCGGAGAAGGATAGAGGTGGTCTTGCTGTCCTTGCAACCTGTAACAAAGGTCATTCTGGAGCCAGTGACGTCCTTTTCTTCCACAAGGCCTGCATAGCCGAGGTCTGATCCGTCGATTTCATCCAGATTGGTAATAATTCTTCCGCCTGTGGCTCTGGAGAGTTTGTCCATGTCGCTCTTCTTTACCCTGCGCATTGCGAAAATGCCTGCCTTTGTCAGGTAATACTGGGCAAGGTCATCAATGCCCTTCTGGCAGAATACCACATTTGCGCCGGTATCAATCACTTTGTCTACGATATCCCTGAGCATTGCTTCTTCCTGGTCAAGGAAAAGCTGCATCTGGTCGGGGGTGGTGATCTTTATTTCGGCTTTAGTTTCTGTCTTTTTGAGCTCGATTGGTACGCTTAAAAGGAGGACTTTTGCATCCTTTACAACTTCAGGCATGCCGGTGTGGACGCGTTCTTTATCAACGATTACACCTTCGATAATCTCAGAGTCCTTTATGCTGCCGCCGGGTCTCTTTTCCGTTTTAACGTCTTCTATGTCTACAGTGATCTTCCCGTTTTCATCTTTCTCAACAATGGACTTAATTGCACGGACTGCGAGGTTTGAGAGGTGAGCCTTGTGTGATTCTGCACCCTTTCCGGTGATGGCTGTGCCTGCGATCTTCTCAAGAGTCTCTGTGTCTTCAGGGGATGCGCTGATGGTGATGGTGTCAAGAATCTTTACAGCCTGCATTGCTGCGAGCCTGTAGCCGCTTGCGATAACAGTGGGATGTACACCGCTTTCCAGAAGGTCTTCTGCCTTTGTCAGGAATTCTCCTGCGAGGACGGCTGCTGTGGTTGTTCCGTCTCCTACTTCGGCATCCTGGGTCTTGGCGACTTCTACGATCATCTTTGCACCTGGGTGCTCGATGTCCATTTCTTTGAGAATGGTTGCTCCGTCATTGGTAATGACGACGTCTCCCATCGAGTCTACAAGCATCTTGTCCATGCCCTTTGGTCCAAGAGTGGTCCTTACTGCCTCAGCTACTGCCTTTGCGGCCATGATATTATTGTGCTGAGCGTCGGAACCGTGGGTTCTCTTGCTTCCTTCCCTTAATATAAAGATCGGTTGTGCTGCCAAACTTAAATCTCCTTTTTAATGATGTGAAATAGTATGAATTTCTGTTAATTGTATTTCTGAGCACTTACCTTTGTGCGTAATTTTCCTATTCTTAATGCAAGCACTTCTATATAAGAATTGCTCTGAATGTCAGGTTTCTAATCATAAAAAAAGGGTCTGCTGGTTCTTTTAATGCCCGAGTTGCGCCACCCGATTTCCGTCTCGCCCGAGTCCCGTCTCGGGAGGACGGTGTCCTTTTCGCTTCGCTCAAGAGGACTAACAAAAAATTCTAGTGCTTCGACTCCAAAATAATTACCTTATTTAGTGAAAAATCCATGATCGGGTACTCAATTTAAAAGTTAAGTTTTATAAACTTATTTCTGAATCGCAGTAATTGTTATTTATCTTTAAACACTTTCATAAAAATTGTATTTTCGGAGATTTGACTCTCAACATTGGCTCCATATGTTTTAAATAAACTCTCCAATGTTGTTAAGTTTAATTTAGAATTATTAAAGCCCAGACTATGAGTTAGTGCCAGCAAATAGTAGTCACCGTTGTCTTTGTAGTCTACTGTATCAAACATGTGTGATGTTCCAAAAACAATCGTTAGTCCATCTACAACCTCTTTTAGACTGCATTCGTTAAGAGGCTTATGAAGAAAGAATTGTACTACACATTCTATAGGTTTATTTCTGGTCACATACTCCTCAAACCGCTCATGATTTACAGTTTCCATTAGTATTTTTAAAGTCCCTTTTTGGACACCGCAAACCGAATTCATTGATTCACATGCCAGCCAAAATTTTTGTTCAGTAGTTAATTCCGGAAAATGTTTTGAATTGTTTTTCAGACATTCCAATGCTATCTCCAGGGCTTTTTGTTGTGTTTCAAATTTTTCTGCATGTTTTTTTAATAACTCCCAGTGTCTCTTTGAAATAGTAGTGGCAAAGCGGTATCTTTTTTTATTATTATCCATGATTATATTCCTCTTATCTACTCAATTATTTTTAAATTTGCATGCCGAACATAAGATATGCAGACAACCTATTTTTACATGTGTATTCTATATTAGGTCAACAATAGCAAAAATTGCTGTGGGACCTGCAC
>JAMPIU010000117.1 GCA_023667845.1 Dehalobacter sp.
ACCTGATCCTGAGCGCCCAGCTGGGCGGCAACTGGGTGGGGGCGGTCAACCCGGACGATCTGCCTCTGGAGATGGAGATCGACTGGGTGCGCTACTACCGGAAAAAAGAGTGATGCAGGCCTGTCCACCGTACAGGCTTAGCCCAGACACCGCCACATACCGAAACTATCATCTTATCGTATATAGACTATGAACAAACTTACTTTACTGCTACTCTTCCTCACCGGCGTACTCACAACGCTGAAAGCACAGGAGACACACATCATCTTTATCGGCAACAGCATCACACAGGGGGTGATACTGAAAGAGCCGCTGACAGCCTCTCCCCCGGCACAGACGATGGCATGGCTGGCCGCACAGGACGACCGCCCCTTCGGATTCTCCAACTGCGGCGTGAGCGGCAGGACCACCGTAAACTTCCTGCCGGCGAAGGCAGCGGAATACAACAACGTGGTCGCGGCGGCCGACGCGGCACAGGCGAAGGGTGCACGGCTGCTCTTCTCGGTGATGCTGGGTACCAACGACAGCGCGGTGAGAGGGCCCCTGGGGGCACCGGTGCTGCCGGAGCAATACCACACCAACATGAAGGCCATCGCCGACGCGCTGCTACAGCGCTATCCCGGGGCGATGATCGTGCTGCACCGCCCCATCTGGTACAGCCCCTCCACCCACAACAGCTCGGTCTACCTGCGCGAGGGACTGCAACGGCTGAACAGCTACTTCCCCGTGCTGCGTCAGCTGGTGGCGGATTATGCAACGAGCAGTCCCGGGCAGGTACTCCTGGGCGATACGCTGGCGTACGACCATTTCAGGGAGAACGGAACACTCTTCTTTGCCGAGGAGGGCAGTGCAGGCACCTTCTACCTCCATCCCAACGAGGAGGGGGCAAAGGTGCTGGGGTCGTTCTGGGGTAAGGCTATCCTGGGTGCGTTGGATGCCCATCCCGCCTTTCAGGAGTTTGCGCTCCCTGCCACGAAAGCGGATGCTGCTGCTACAACCAGAGAGATGGCGGCAGCGGATGCTGACGACCGGAGGGGGCTGCCCTCTCCCTCGCTGCGTGTATACCTGCCGGACAGGGACAAGGCGACCGGAAGGATGGTGATCGCCCTGCCCGGCGGCGGCTACAGCGGCCTGGCCATGTTTCACGAGGGTTTCGACTGGGCTGAATGGTTCCTGAGCAAGGGGATCGCCTTCGGGGTACTGAAATACAGGATGCCGGCAGGGGACCATACCATTCCCTTCAGCGATGTGCAGGCGGCGTTCACCCTGGCGAAGGAACATGCAGCGGAGTGGAACGTGCACACGGGGGATATCGGCATCATGGGCTCCTCCGCGGGAGGCCATCTGGCATCGACCTATGCCACCCATGCGAAAGCGGGAGATAAACCGGCCTTTCAGATTCTGCTCTACCCGGTGATCACGATGGATGCCTCCTTCACCCATGCCGGCTCACGCATGAACCTGCTGGGTGAGAACCCGTCGCAGGAGCTGACCGACCGCTTCTCAAACGAAAAACGGGTGGATGCATCCACACCCCCCGCCTTTATCATCTTTGCCGCCGACGACAAGGTGGTGCCGCCGGCCAACGGCTTTCGCTATGCGGAAGCCCTCACCCGGCACGGCGTCCCTGTCACCTTCCTGCTCTACCCCACGGGCGGGCACGGCTTCGGCAACAGGGAGTCGTTCAGCTACAAAGCGCAGTTCATGGAGGAGCTGACTCAGTGGCTGGCCCGCACCGCCGTGCTCAGCCGTTGAGGATCTCGCCTCCATTGGGATGGAGGCACTGTCCGCTCATGTAGCTGGAGTCGCCGGACGCCAGGAAGAGGAAGCAGGTGGCTACCTCATCGGGCTCACCGGCTTTATTTAGTATTTGTTCACGAAAGTGATTCATCCATCCAAAAAAAGGACAAAATAAACTGAATATCTTCCTGATAGGAAAACATTCACCGTGTCGGTTTTGTTTTTAGTCGTAGTAGAATTCTTAAAAACGACAGCTATGACAATGTATGAAGATTACCAATCATGTATAGATGCCAGCCTCGACTGCGCGAGTGCCTGTCATTATTGTGCTTCTTCCTGTACCGCGGAAGATGATGTGACCATGATGGCGGATTGTATCCGCCTGGACATGGAATGTGCCGCGATATGCACTGCCACGGCTACGCTGCTGAGCCTGGGCAGCGAAAAATCGAAAGAGCTGTGCTGGATCTGTGCCGACCTGTGCATGGAGTGTGCCGAAGAGTGCGAAAAACATCAGATGGATCATTGCCGGCAGTGTGCCGCAGCCTGCAGGGAGTGTGCCGCCCAGTGCCGCATTGTGGCAGCTGCATAGGGCATGCAGCTTTCAGGCCGGTACAAACAGCTATCGGGATGGATAGCCATGCGGTGCCGGGAAACAAAAAAAACCGCCTTGCGGGCGGTTTTTGTGTGAACCGTACTGGGTTCGAACCAGTGACCTCTGCCCTGTCAAGGCAGCGCTCTAAACCAGCTGAGCTAACGATTCGGGAGTGCAAAAATAACAATATTTCCGATACTTTCCGCATGTTCTCACAGAAAAATCCGGTTTTATTGGTACTTTTGCCACTCGTGCCCAAAACCACAGTGCCGGCTACGGATGCGTGACGCACGAAAGTGTTCCGGCAACAGGTTTCAATCCATCAATAGAAAAGAATGTCAGAGATCTCTTCAGCCGCCTTTGCAGATTCAAAACCACATTACCGCATCCTGGACGGGCTGCGGGGCGTTGCCGCACTCATGGTGATCTGGTATCACCTGTTCGAAGCGTTTGCCACCAGCCCTGTGGATCAGCAGTTCAACCATGGCTACCTGGCCGTGGATTTCTTCTTCATCCTCTCCGGGTTCGTGATCGGCTATGCCTACGACGACCGCTGGGGGAAAATGACGGGGAGGGATTTCTTCCGGCGCCGCCTGATCCGCCTGCAGCCGATGGTGATCATGGGTGCCGTGCTGGGCACCATCACCTTCCTCATGGCCGGCAGCGAGATGTGGGACGGTACGCAGGTGCCGCTGTCGATGGTCATGCTGGCCCTGCTGCTCCATCTGTTCCTGATCCCCGCGCTGCCGGGTGCCGGTGCCGAGGTGCGCGGCAACGGCGAGATGTTCCCTCTGAACGGGCCCAGCTGGTCGCTCTTCTTCGAATATATCGGGAATATCCTGTATGCTTTGTTTCTACGCCGCCTCTCCACCCGCGCACTACAAGTGCTGGTCGCCCTGACAGCGGTGGCGCTGGCCACGTTCGCCATCGGCAACTTCTCGGGCTTCGGCCATCTGGGTGTGGGGTGGACCCTGGCCGACAACAACCTGACGGGCGGCTTCCTGCGCCTGCTCTTCGCCTTCTCCGCCGGCTTGCTGATGTCGCGCATCTTCAGACCCGTGCGCGTCAGGGGTGCTTTCTGGATCAGCGGCCTGGCGATCGTGGTCCTGCTCTCCATGCCCTACATCGGCAACGGCGAGGCACCCTGGATGAACGGCATCTATGACGCGCTGTGCACCATCGTGCTCTTCCCCCTGCTGGTATGGCTGGGTGCCTCCGGGCTGACCACCGACAAGGCCACCACCCGGGTGTGCCGGTTCTTCGGCGATATCTCCTATCCGCTGTACATGGTGCATTATCCCTTCATGTACCTCTTCTACGCGTGGGTGTGGAAGAACGAGCTCTCCTTCGCACAGGCCTGGCCCGTGGCGCTGGCGCTGCTCTTCGGCATTATCGTGCTGGCCTGGCTCGTCCTGAAGCTTTACGACGAGCCGCTGCGCAAGTACCTCTCGAAAAGGTTTTCTCCCCGGATCAACAGCTGATACCATCCTCCTCACATCACCGGGTTCAACGATCACCGGGTTCACGTTGCCTACGGTTACTACATTGCGCTATATGCGGTAACTGACCAATGAGCAGGGAAGATATCGGGGTCTGACGGACGAAAAAAGGCGGAGCCGGTCCGCCTTTTTGTCTTTAAACCTATTACTCCGGGCAATCCACAACACGCTGTACATCTAAATGGATTCCGTAAAAAGCGTATGCATCAACTGTGATGGATGCTTCGCTCCCTTTATAGGTAGTAAACTGTCCGGGCGACGGGTTACCGCCGGGAGCTGTTTCGTACCCCTGAATCTTTACCGGATCGGCAATATCCTGCAACCGGGCTCCATCGAGCGCGGAGAGAATAATGGTTACCTTACCATCCACCACTTCGGAAAATGTTACGGTTCCCACCGGGTAGTTCTGGCCGGCATAAACAGGAACGGGAGTACTGGCTACATAAGGAGTATAGGTTGCCCAACTGCCTTTTGACACGTACCGGGTGCCTGCGGCCCAGGCTGTTTCGTCCTGGTAACATACCTCAACCGGTGGTTCATCTTCGCAAATGGCCGGGCAATATTCAAATTTCATAAACCAGTTACTGCCCACTTTTTCGCCTTCTCCAAAGGCAGTTTCGCTTTGTACCATTTCACCGTTAACCACTTTTACCACCTCGGCTTGAGCGGAGACACACAGACATCCTTCGGGCAGCATATCAAGCGGTATTTCAACATAATAAAAGTTTTGCAGTGAGGTAAATTCAACCTTATGGGGGAATTGTTCCGGATCAGGATCGCCTTGCATGTTCACCGGTACCCCGTCGCACGTACCCACATAAAGATGGACTGCTTGCATCTTCCAATCTCCGGAAGTTATATAACCCACGTACAATTTCTCGGGAGTGTTGACCACGTAAACGTTTCCGGCTTCATGAAATTGTCCCGCCATGAGACGAACCCCCAGCACATCACGACAGGTATCTAAACAGGAAAGATCCAGGCATGGGGGGACCGCTATGGCACGGGTGCTCAAAGTAAAGCCAACAGCACTTTCTTCCATCACAAGGTTCAGGTCATTGGCACTTTCTTCCTCAACAAGGTTTACGTCATTGGAACAGGAAGAGTAAGTGATGGTGATTGCCGACACGACAATCACTGCGAAAAACAGCATAATTTTTCTCATAACCAATCATTTTTAAAATGTTAATTCACATGAATGCAACACGATGACTACAGCGATGCCAAACACAAATGGGTACGATCACGGATGCTTCTGTGGGTAATGTCACAAATATATAATAAAAAAAACTTGATTCTGGCCATAAAAAACTTACAAAATATTACAGGTTCTATGTTTTTATACGTCTCTGGCAGTCTGGTAGGTGGTTATTATAGCTTTGCGGATAATGAAGATGCGTAAGGGATATAACAAAGAAAGAGTTGCAACTTTTGTTGCAACTCTTTAATTTTCTTTGCGGTATGGACGGGATGTGAACCAGAAGGCCAATTAACGTCCATCCAATATGTTAGCAAAGTCTGAAAATCCACGCCCACGAATTGCCACCGTGATTTTCTCGGTGATTTTCAACCTTCTGCAATTTTGTCAATGAACTACCTCATAAAGGTAACTAAATATTTTGAACTTACTTCTTCAGCAACTTTAAAAAGATGATACCTCGTTTTGTTATCCTAAACTTTTGATCAGGGTGGTTTTTATTCTCCGGAATTGTGCGCTCTATCAATTCATCTTCAACCAATTTTGACAATATCTTGTTTAATTGTCCAGATATTTGTTTCTGTCCAAACCCCTCTGATATTTCTTTTCGAGAAAGAGGTGATTCCACTATTCTGGAAAGTACTTCTGAATACAGTGAAGGGTTATACAACTCTTGCTGCAACTCCCGCTGTAAGTCTTGCCCCGACTCTTGCTGTAGCTCTTGCTGTAACTCTTGCTGTAACTCTTGCTGTAACTCTTGCTGTAACTCTTGCTCCGCAGTATAGTTAAGCTTCACAAACTGCACCTGAAAGGATAATCCGGTTTCTTTCCAACGGAATTCGATTTGAGGATATTCCTTTAATTCATCAGCTATGAGTTTCAAACCATTGCCCCATTGGTCGATAATTCCCATTCGTTTGAAAACAGGAGCAATGACTTTGTTACGAGCATCGCTCTGACGGCTTTCCATGGCAGCATAATCAATCGAAGGAGGTAGAAGCCCCGGGCTTGTCACCTCAACCATATCGTCATAAATAGCCACTTTAATATCCTTTCCGGAAAGCGACATGTCCCTGTGTACGACAGCATTCCGAATGATTTCCCTTATCGCTTTTACCGGGTATTCCCAACGGGAAACGGTATAAACACCCTCCACAACAGCACCTTTGTTTATATGACGCAACACAAAATTATAGGCTTCCTCCGCTTGTGTTGCGATATTGGTTAAAATGCTCTTCTGATCGATAAATTCTTCCGAAGTAATACCTTTGAATCTTGCACATTCCACCTTGACAAAAGGAAACAGAGAGCGACGAAGTTCATCATCAGAAAATAAGACCAAAGCATTCGTCGGGTATTCCGTTCCATTTACCTTTTTCACAAGTTCCAACTTACGAAGGGCTTGCGTATCCAGAGATTCTCCGGTTTTATCCTGATATTCCTGCTTGAAATCCTCAATGTTTAACTCATTTGCAGGCTTATTCATTACCAGTTCACTATCGAATGATATGTTTCGTTTTCTGCGCTCCAATTCCGCTATGATCTCCTCATCCGCCAATCGATTAGATGAACCAACCCGAATATAAGTACCTTGCAGTTTTCCCTTATCTTTCCGATAATAAGGCAATGCACTACCACGATACACTGTTACTCTTATAATATGCTTGTCCTCTTCCGTAAGAAATGTGATGTCCGGTAGAATGGCAGGATAACAACGATCAAATATAATATTGCTAATCTGTTCCTCTATTTTCACAAGCTCATCCTCCGGAAGTCCGATAATCTCCCTCGGATTATTCCGGACACCAATATACAGTTCACCTCCTGCGTCATTTGCAAAGGCAATGATGGTATTTGACAAATCTGCTTTTTCAGGAAGAGTTTCCTTAAACTCTAACCGCCGACCTTCGGTTTGTTTAATGATTTCTTTGATAGTCATGTATTCTCTATTATTGTTGATTGGCTAATTAAGATTATCATGTCTCTACATATAAAAAGCGTATGATTCTTTGGGAGTATCTTTGTCTCCCAAATATTTCATAATCTCCCCAACTCTTCTCGCACAACCAATTGTTATTGGGTATTTATTATCAAATTGAGTATTATTCCAATTCATTTTTGTTAAACCTAATATTTCCAGACAGATTGTCTTTATAGAAGAAGATCTTTTTTCTATTCTTACCTCAAGAGGGGCTGGGATATACATTCCAGGATATGTTTGATATTGATGTACTGATCCACGAGTATATAATATATGTCTGTCTTCAGATAATGAAAATAATGATCCTCTTACAGGAGGATACAAATTATTTCTAAAGAAACGCAAGTCTGTCTCCATTATGGTAACAATGTCATACTCTGTAATATTAAGTTCCTGCATAGCATCCTCAAATCCATCCATTTCGTCATCATAATATTTAGAGGTCTTATGTAAGACTAATCTACCTGGCATAATGCCTGTTGCAAATTTATATTTAGTCAAAGCGTCTTTGAGTAACGATTTCGATTGCTCATAAGTTAAATGAGGCTTTCGATCAACTTTATCTTCAACAACAGGAGTACCTCTAAGTATTACACCTTTTCCATTCTCATTAAATATCTGAGCCAAACTCGTTTGTATCGTTTCTCTATCTCTACTTCTAAAAAATCCTATCCCAATATAACAAACTTTCGGCCTATTTTCATCAACCTCTAATTTCCAAGGAATTGTTTGAAGACCCTTGTAATATAATGCTGTACAGAAATTCCATGCTTTGGTTGCAGTGTCCTGTGATTTTTTATCATCGTGAAGAATATACTCTCGAACGATTTGTATGGGAGTATTATATTGCATTGTTTTTGCTTTCAATGCTCTTCGAAAATTTATCTCCAATTCTGGTTCTTCAATATCATCGGCTGAAATTTCAACAGGTTCATCATCATTATTCTCCTTCACAATTTTCCCCTCAAATGATTTAGGAACAATACAGATAATCACATCGCAATTTTTTATATCTGATAAGAATTTTACATTTTCAGAAAATAAGTCAACAGCACTAAGAATTTGTTTCTCATGATTATTCTCGTTCAATACTTTTTTTATATCATTTGGAGATAATATTCTTTCATAATTAGTATCATAAATGAACTTTGCACAAAATCCCTGATCTATGTTAAAACCCGGAAAAGACTTAAAGAGACCTTTTTGTTTCCCTTTTGAGCTTGCAGGAATAAATCCTTCAAATCTCTTCAAGTAATTTTTCATATTATCAATATCCTCCTCAATGCCAACTATTCCTATCAATAATTGATCTTTACGTGCTTTTAATATAGTGTCATAAACATTTAATCCCGTAATACCATCGCGAGGACAAATACTTTTTCCTTTACCAAATACTAAAAAGGGCTCCTGTAAATACTCTGCTTTCATAAGCTAAAAAGTCCTATATTTCCATTATTATCTATAAGTTTTCTCTTTCCCTGTAAATCTTCTAAATTTACCCATAAATCATCTTCAACAATAGGAGCAAAATCAAATTTTTCTATTTGTCCTATTGTCAAGAAAGGATAATCACCAAATTCCGGGAATAATGAAGGCCCAGAAGGTTGTAAATATTTTAATATAAAATTGAAATGATTAAAAACATGCATATTTCTCTCTGTTTTTTTTAGCCATTGTATATTCTTAAAAGCCATTGAACAGACTTTGAAACTCGGCCAAAGAAATACCCATTCAGGCTTTATTCCTAAATACCACTCATTATCAATGAACTCAAATCTAGTTCTGAAGGAAAGACACTTCAAGTTGAACACCTTATCCGAATCCTTCAAATCGTATTTTACATCGACAACTTTTCGCGTAGCTTTTTTATTGGTCTTAGACCAACTTGCAGTCCTTGCAATCCATTGATCTTTTGCATCTTTTTGAGTTGGAATAAATGCAAACAGTGATTCCTCTTTTATCCAGTTAATTTTCAATTTATATAATTTTGCCTCAAGACATTTTTTTAGGAGATATTTGAATTGAGATAAATGCTCTGTAGAAGTCTCATAAAATTCATCACAAGAAAAGGCCTCGGCTGTTCCTCTATCAATTATAGTAGTCAATCCGACAGAATCATCTTGCAAATCATGAAAAGTAATAATTTTATTATTCCAAACTACCCAATCGTGAGGAAATGAAATATCATTCATATATAAAGCCGAGACAGCATAGTCATGAAGGCTCGGTTTAAAAAAAGACCTACCCCTTTCTTTATTATATTCTTTTACAGTTTTCTTATCAATATCCAAGTCGGCTACATAAACAAGCGAAGGAAATTGAATTTTGACAAGATTAGAATATACAGGCTCTGTTTTATGGAAAAACTCTTGTTGTTTCTTTTCTATTTCCTGCTTAAGAGATTTTTCTATTTCCTCTTGTAACTCGAATGCATCTTGAACCGTTTTTCTAAAGTATGAACTTTCGACTTTACCTTCAAACTGCTTCTGTAAAAGTTCTTTAGGATAAGTTGTATTAAATACCAAAATGGGCATCTTACATCCTAAAGCGGTCTGATATTCCATTTCCGTAATGGATTCTTTATTTTCCGGTTGCCAACCATAACGCCCCCCTAAAATCAACACATAGATATCTGATTCTCTCACTTTGCTTAAACAAGTGGTCAATGAATCTGCACTTTGAGCTTCTATAGTAAACTCCGACATCACAGGGAATCCGCCAACCTTTTCTACAGCTTTCAATGCTGCTTTACGCTCGTTAGGCAAGTCAACGATTGTGCTACTAATAAATATTTTAGGTTGAGTTATAAACATTGTAATTTCAATTCGCTATTTTAATTTTATCCTCTGACTTTCTACATCATACATATAATTAACAATAGATTCATTCAAAATCAAGTTAATCGCTTCCTCAATCACTTCAAAAGGAACAACGAACCATTCTCTGGGACTAAATCTCCGTTCTCTCTCATCATACAAGTCCACATTTAAGCAAGCTGACGCAAAAAAACGGTGTAGCAATAATTCCAACTTATCAGCATTGCGGTTAAAGCATTTATATGTAGCGACCTTAATCACATCTGCGTATAAATAAGTAGCTTCATCTTTGGCATTTTTAATTCGTTCGTCAATTGGATGAGAAGAAAACCCAATTTTATATAAGTCTTTTATACTTAAGATTTGAGGGTTTGTAGATTTAGATTTCAAAACATAAATCCACCCCGTCTGGAAATCTTCTTCTTGTATTAAGTTTTCATCTACAAATAACTCACTCTCTGTTCCATACTTCGGACTAGTTATAAGTTTTCCATTTTTTTGGATTTGCTTACTTAAGGAACGATAAAGCATATCACTATAAGTACCATTCTCAAAAATTGTAAGAGTCCTACCGTCTTTTCTTCGAGATGTCTCTTTTGATAAATTGGATTCTTGCCTTTCAAAAATCACATCCTCTAGATATAATAAAACCCCATCAATAATATAAAAATTGCCAACATGAAGATTCTTCTCAGCACTATGAAACGGCAGAATTTTTCGTTTTCCTTCTTTTATTTCTCTATGCACCTTTTGGAACATAGCTTCATAGGGGGCAAAATCTATTTCGGACATCGACTTCCGCTGGGAAACAGACTCCGTTTCTGCTCTGTCTTCTGCTGTTGGAATATTTTTTAGTTTAAATATCGACAAATCTTTATCCGAATCAAGTAACCCAAAGTCATCATCACTTAATACGTCGTCCAAAGATAAACTTTCCAACTCGACATGCCCAAGTAAATTATGCCTATCAAAGGGTTTCAAAACTTTCTTTTTATCTTCATCCTGCCTGAATGTTTTTAACCTTGCCAACAGACTATACTCCGACATGCTTGAAGCAGTTGGTTCCCGATTATTCTTATCGATAAAAGCGTTTATCTCTTCGAATGAATCAATAAGTCTGTCATCTGCCGATTTCACAGAAGAAGATTTTGCCTTCGAATTCAATAATCCAAAGTCATCATCATTGAATATATCATCTAGTGTTATCTTATTGCTCATTAGATAAATCTCTTTGTCTTTTCAATTCTCTTAAAAATACTAATGCTTCTGCCATTCTTTTCTCTTTTGGATCATAAGATTGCAAATTAGGCACTTCTCCAAGTCTTTCTCTCCAATCTTTTATCTTAGGCCACAACAAAATAGCCTCTTCCTCAGTCATATCTACTTTAATAGCTTGAATGTGATCATCGATCAATTTCAACACTTGAGTCGTAACGGATTTGGAGAGAATCTCAAAAGCTTTCTGAAAAGGATTAATTCTATCAATTAAATCAATATGAATATCGTCTATATTCACAAAGCTGCCCGCCATCCGGATAAACTTACGTCCTCCCTGTTCTTCAATAACACTATTCTTAATTACAGAGTCGACAACTACATGCTGACGAACGGCTTCAACTTCATCTTCATTCAAATCAGGATAAACTTGACGAATAATTTTGGGAATTAATATGGTATTTATAACCTCTGGCTCAACATTCCCCGGCATGGCTTTCAACATTTGGTCGTCTTGCAAAATACGAGCCTTCAAGTCATTCAAATCGGTTTCGATAATATCCTTTGCCCTTTGCGATGTTGGAAGCTTGAAACCTCTGATTGAAATTGTGTTGTCATCTTCGTCGTTATTTTCATCTTCATCCTCCCCATTATCCTTAGCCTTAAATTTAAAGTTGGGAGCTAATACCTGTTCCATTAACAGTGATGCAGTAATAGCTTTAAGCATATTATTGACTCCTACCTTCACTTCATCACTATCAGCTTCCGGTTCAGCCACCAAATTCGTAAATTGCGCATGTATTTTATTTTCACTATCCCTCGTCGC
Organism: Dehalobacter sp.; assembly: GCA_023667845.1. Taxonomy (NCBI): domain Bacteria; kingdom Bacillati; phylum Bacillota; class Clostridia; order Eubacteriales; family Desulfitobacteriaceae; genus Dehalobacter; species Dehalobacter sp. The sequence goes on from JAMPIU010000117.1 coordinate 11,871, forward strand.
CCTGCCAATAATCTGTATAATTTCAGTTAGTGATCCTCTGTAACCGATCGTTAGTGCATGCTCACAATAAGGCCAATCAAAACCCTCCTTTGCCATGCCCAATGCGATGATAATATCAATATCGTCTGCCGATTTTATTTCTCTTAAATAGGCAGAAATTTTATCTCTTTCTCTGGGGTTGTCATTTACCAAATCTGCCACTTTCAGGACTTTTCCCGATCGTTTGCTTTTTACATATAAAACCCCCGTATTTGCATCCTGATACTCCAAATCACCCAACACATCTATAATATGTCCGACTTCTTCATATTTTTCTCTTGAAGATTCTGCCGAATTTACGCTTGGGATGTGAATGATTGTTTTCTTATTCTCATTCAGTATTTCTTCTAATGCAGACATATCCTTATCCGGTTGTTTTTTGAAATAACGCCCCTGATAGAAATGGTAACCAATCCCCAATGACTTCAAATATTCATATCCATTTAACTGCTCATAATAATTGTATGTTACTTTTGTAAACTTAGCTTCATCCTGAGGTAGTAATACGGGAACATTATCCCCCCTGAAATAAGAACCTGTCATAGCAATAATATGAGCATTGGATTTTGACATGATATTCCGCATGACCTCGCCTAATCGATTATCTCCATCCGCAGATACGTGATGAAACTCATCAATAGCCACCAATGTATCATTCAATCTTTTTTCATCCAATCCTTCAAAAGCAAAACGCAATGTAGCATGAGTACAAATCAGTATTTGTTCATCACTTTCTAAAAATTCAAGAAAGGCTGACACTTTACTTCTCTCGCTCCCAGGCGTACAAAGGTTGTACCTATCATCTGGCGCCCAATCGGCAAAAAAACCAAACTTTTTAAGTTCTGTTGGACTAAATGATGCTCCAATAGATCTTTCAGGTACAGCTACAATTACCTTTTTTATACCCTGATTTTGTAATTTATCTAACGCAATAAACATCAATGCTCTTGATTTCCCCGAAGCGGGAGGGGCTTTTATCAGAAGGTATTGTGCCGTTCGGGCTGTAAAAGCCCTTTCCTGCATTTCACGCATTCCCAATTCATTTGTCTTCTTACTTTTCCCAGTTTGTTTATATGTAACTTCTACCAAATTCTGCATCTCTATATCTTATTTTTCTTTGTTCTACTCTTCTTTTGTTTTGCGAATAAAGTATCTTTATTCAGCATTTCTTCATAAAGTTTGAATAAATACTCTAACCTTTCTGTATCGGTTGTAAAAGGTTGTAAGCGATAACATCTCTCAACAGCTTCATCTAATTCTTTATGGGCTTTCCTTAACCCCGAGGGCATAGTTTTGGGATCGTAGAGCCACGCCATTGTTTTTTCGGGATATTTGGCACGTTCATCTAATATGCCCAGTACATACAAATTTAGATTTTCCTTTTGCTTAAGAGAAATATCAGGAAAAGGAAAAGTGTTATAGCATAGTGTATTTGAATATTGCATATCTGTTTTTAATCTTCCAGCGACAGCTCTTACCCATACAATATGCATCTTGGACGATAATATCCCAAATAACCAAGGTTGAACGTCATACATAACTTTTGTTGTATTAGAAGGAAGATAGGTTTCATCAAAATATCCAATAGGTAGATATTCTCGTCTTTCAGATCCAACTTTTGGAACTAAAATAAATTCGCCTTTTTGATATCTGTCTTCATCGAAAAAATGTGGGATATTAGCTTTTTTCTTAGTTCCTCCTTTTTTACTTTTAAGTCTGAATGCTTTTACTTTCTCAAATCGTTCTCTTAACTCCTTTATCTTATAAGCTTCTTCAACGGTATTCTCTGTAACATGAATACAATATCTATAGGTATTGCCAATAAGTTCCTGTGCTCCAATAAATTTTTTCAAGAATTTCTCTATTTTGGGATTTAGAGAAACTAATCTTTCCTTTTCTTGTATTTCTAAAATCAGATTACTATCATCACCCGGGCCGCTCCCCGTTATCATCAAAGGAAAATTACTCAATGGATTATTTCTTGGTAAAATGAAAGTGTTTGATGCGTTTATCAAGTAAGGACTAATGTTTTTGACAGACTGTCTAATATTCTGATTGTAAAGATGTTTTTCTTCGTCACTAATATTTCTAACACCAATAATTACAACCGCAACTCCCGCATTACGCTTAGCATTGTTTGTCCATTTAAAAGATTGGTGAGCAAATGAGATTTCTTGCTTTTTATTAAGGATAAGTGGCCAAAGTAACGCAACTTGCTCTCCTTGTGTTATGGAATTTGTTGTCACAAAAGCGTATTTCCCTGAAGTATTTTGAATATATGAAGAGGAAATGTAAAACCAACAAGAAATATAATCTAACTTTTTATAGCTATTAACTCCATAGAAAGTAACCTCCATGTCGCTTTTTTGTTCTTGGTCTTGATTTCTACTCCCCAAATAAGGCGGATTTCCAATAATATATACCTCATCATCTTCCCGAATAGGGCAAACATCTTTCCAATCGACTCGAACAGAATTACCATGTATAATTTTCCCAGATTCTTTCAATGGAAGAATTGGTTTTGACTGTCCGTAGCCATAGAGTTGTTCCTCAAAATAGTTATTCATTTGATGTTCTGCTAACCACAGAGAAAGAATTGCCATTTCATGAGCAAAGTCATCTATTTCAATACCATAAAATTGTGATAACTGTATCTGAGTGAATTCTATTCTCGGATTGGGAATCAGTTCGATAATCCGTTGAAGAATTCTAATTTCAAGCAGCCGAATTTCTTTATAAGTAATAATCAAAAAGTTACCACTTCCACAAGCGGGATCGAAGAACTTTATCTTAGACATTCTGAATATCAGCTTCCTCAACTGCTGTTCACTGTCTTTCCGCTTTTCAAATTCATCTTCAAGCTCATCCAAGAATAATGGTCTGATTAGTTTTAGAATATTCGGCACACTCGTATAATGCATTCCTAGGTCAGTGCGATATTCCGGCAATACAACCGCTTGTATCATTGAACCAAAAATATCGGGGTTTATTTCCTGCCACTGTAACCCTCCTAACCCTACTAATATTTTTCTTGCCTTAAAATTGAAAACAGGAGATTCAATACTATCTTTAAATAAGCCTCCATTTACATAAGGGAACTTTGCTAAATAAGCAGGAAATAAGTCTCCATTCATAGAATTTAGCCTTCTGAAAAGATCGTTCAGAAAAATATGCGTATCATTTCCACAATTGGTAGTATGTTGTACGAGCGTATTTGTGAAAATACTTTCTTCCTCAAAAATCCCTGTATCTTCTGCAAAAAAACAAAACAATAGACGAGATAAAAAAATATTCAATTCATGTATGCTTTCTTTTGAATCGTATAATCCCGGATTTGCAGATCTTAATTCATCATATAATTCAGCCATTTTATAAGCTGCATTACGGTCAGCTTCGTTGTCATTGGGAGCATGGTAAACCTCACTTCCCGCCAATGGAAGAAAAAAATCCACATATTTAGGTAATTCCTGAATAGATATATCTAGATTTCTATTAATCTTTAAATCCTTTGCTACCAGATATTTATAATCCGTTAATATAATAAACCGTGGATTGTGTTTTAAAATCCGTTCCTCCTTTGAATGGGCTTCAATACTACTTAGAAGTTTATCTCCTTCTTCTTCCTTAAAAAAGACTTTTCTTTTATAGAGAATTTCACCTTCAATTTTGGATAAGTTATAATCTCCTTTCTTTAGCCTTGTAATGGATGTCTTAGATGTTCCATAGGCAAGTAAAAGATTGAATATAAATTCCTCTTTAGAGAAGTTTTCAAATAGTTGATTTACGTTTTGCTCTATTTCTTTTGAGTTCATTGCCCTTCTTTATTATCGACAATTAAATCTTTCACGCTCACCTGTAGTATTTCTGCAATCTGATATAAAGTTTCCAATGGGGGCTGGATGCGATTGCAAGCATAGCTATTCACTATCTTGAAACTCTTACCGAGTTTCTCTGCAAGCCATGTCTGTTTAATCCCTCTTTCCTGTAATACTTCTTTTATCCGGTTCATTTTGTGGTGATGTTATAAAAGGCAAATATAGGAAATTATACTGGATAAATATAAGAAATTGTTAATATAAACATCACGTTTTAAACACTAAATAAAAAAACAAAGGTTTTAACCATTTAGAATAGGGATATCTATATCTTTTTTCCTCTACTTCTCTTTGGTACAATAGACTGTTTTTGCTCTGATTCACTCTTTCGGTTTTTTGGCAATCTGGGATCATCCCACGATTCCTGATATTGAGAATCAGTTTTATTTGCTTTCCAAAGATACGGATAAGCATAACTTCCTAAACCATACCATTTAACTTTTGCTTTGACAACCTGATCGTTTTCGACAAGTATCTTATCTCTCAAACGCATTTCGTATTTCCCATACCGTACAAATATATAGGGATGCTCACTAGTGTCCGGTTAAGGACAAGTTAAATGTTTATATATTGTTTATATTAAATTAGTTATACTCGTTTTTTCACTTGATCGATTTGAATTCATACTTTTGTTTATGTAATAATATTCAAAATTATGAATGCAGGCAAAACGGTTCTATCACAACTAATGATGTTTAGATCAGATTTTCAATTCCAGAGATGCGTTGATCGCTACAAGGGTGACTTCCGTGTAAGAAGATTCACCTGTAACGAGCATTTTCTGGTTATGAGTTTTGCCCAATTAACCGCTAGAGAAAGCCTCCGTGACATTGAAAACAGTTTAACTGCTTTTTCATCGAAACTTTATCACTCCGGTTTGAGATTCGCAACTGCAAAATCCACGTTGGCAGAGGCTAACGAGAAACGCAATTGGAGAATCTATGCCGATTATGCCCAGGTTTTAATCAAACAAGCCAGACCATTATATGCAGATGATCCCAATTTTAGATTGGATATTGACAATATGGTCTATGCATTGGACAGTACTACAATTGACCTGTGCCTAAGTTTGTTCCCCTGGGCAAAATTTCGAAAGACCAAAGGTGCCGTAAAGATGCATACCGTTCTTGATTTAAGAGGATCAATACCAATCTATGTGGATATCACAAATGCGAATATGCATGACGTAAACATACTCGATACGATCCCTATTGAAGCCGGCTCTTATTACATCATGGATAAGGGTTATACAGACTTCAACAGGCTTTACAACAAGATTCACAAAGAACAGGCATTCTTTGTCACCAGGTCTAAGGACAACATCAACTTTATAACGGTTGAAAAACAGAGAGTTGATTCAGTTACTGGTGTACTGGATGATGTTACCATCAGACTAAGCGGATATTATTCGGCAAAGAAATACCCGGCTGAACTACGTCTTGTGACATACGAAGACTTTACAGATGGAAAGGTTTATCATTTTCTGACCAACAACTTTTCTCTTGATTCTCTGACCATAGCTGAACTATATCGCGAACGGTGGAAAATTGAACTTTTCTTCAAATGGATTAAACAGCATCTTCGTATAAAAGCTTTTTACGGTACAAGTGAAAATGCTGTTAACTGTCAGATATGGATAGCAATCTGCACTTATCTTCTCGCAGCTATTGCTAAAAAGAAACTGAGCATCCCTGTAAGTTTGTATACTTTCACTCAGACTATAGGGCTGGCTTTGTTTGAAAAAACGAATATCAAAGAACTCTTTAGTGGCAATAATAATTTAAATAAACAGTCCGATTATCCCTTTCTGCCACTTTGGGAAAATTAAACCGGACAGTAGTGAGGGATGCTCTTTACTGAAAAAGAGTCTGCTCTTCTCGTCATTCAGAAAAACATACGAGGAAACTTTACCTTTTCCGTTATCCCGATTCATATTTTCAAGATAAATCCATCCGCCATTTCTCAATATTGTTTGCTGTGCGGGAGTAATCTCTACTCCCCGTATAACACGGTTTTCTTCGATTTTAGAAAGCTGTTTTTCCTCTTCCAATTGATTCTTCTCAAACACTTTCTTAAGGTTTCCATAACTAAACTTTCTATCCACTTGGGAACCTTTGAAAGAGAAATCACCATGACGAAACGATAATCCTTCTACTTCCCCCGTTGTTTTTTTCAACTTAAACTCTGTTTTAATATCCGATTTTAAGAGCAAGAATTGGAATTCTTTTTCATCTTTACACTGTGGTAAAACTGCTTTAATTGCATCATAAATATGATATTTGACTTTATCGGGATTCTTTAATTTTTCTCGCTTAACCTTGTCCTTACCCTTTCCGTATGTCAACCCATGCTTATCTTTAAGTTTTTTACAAACTATGATATTGCGCTTATAATCATGGTTGACGGATATTAATTTTAGGTCGTTATCAATACGGTTGTACACAATATGCAGGTGTTCATTACCGGTATTATAATGACGGACAATAATATATTGAGTATTGCGGATACCCATCTCTTCCATGTATTCTTTGGCTAATTGTACCATAAAATCATTTGTCATCCGCTCCTTATCTTCGGGAGCAAACGATAAAGGAATGTGTCCGACGGGCTGCTTTACCTCTCTTCTGCCGGAACGTTGCATCGCAAAACTACGGATAATTTCCCCGGTCGTTCCGGCCAACACACCTTCCGCTTCGAGCAATTTAGCGGTATCGTTCATCACATAACGAACACAGCCTTTGAATGACTTCCCTTTGATATTCTTAGCGATCATTTAATATTCTCTTGATTTGGAGCATAATCTCCATTATCTCAATTGCTTCCATAATATATCCAGCCTGATTTGCCTTTTTAGCAATCTGATTCAGATTGTTCGCTATCCCTGCCAACTTACGCATCAGGTCGAGTTCTTCTAACGTAAATCGAGATTTAACGCTTCCTTTAAGTACCATTTCCCGAACATACTGTGTGGCCTTCATTCCTAATTTTTCCGCTTTTTCCCTTATTTTATTGAAATCCGCCTCGGTCAATTTGAGATTAATCGAGGTGGACAGCTTCGCCTTTTCTTTCGTAGGACGACCTCGTTTTCGACTATTCTTCTCCTTATTTTCCATAACATTTACACTTTAATGGTTATGGATTTTTTCCGGCTATACAAATAGCCGTGCAAGCCAAAGAGGAAGCGACCAACGGGAGATGAAACGCAGGCTTGCAGGACAATCCCAAAGCAATGAGACCATCGGGAGCATCGCAAAAGGATTGTCAAGCGACCTTGAACCTGCCAACCATCGGGAGCGGGTTTTAAAGGTCGCAGCCCCGCAGGGCAAGGTATGCACTGGAGGAACCGGAAAAGCCCCTCAGGGATTTTTGGGTTACCCGTGCGATTACCTTGCTCCCGAACATCGCATGTTCCATTAGAAAAGATAAGCTGCAAAATATCACAGCTTATCCTTTCGTAACCGAAGGTTACAACTTTCGCCATACCTCGATATCTTCATGGTATGCGCTCAAGTGATGACGGGCTAAATTCTCTATAAGGCCCGACACACTCAATCGTCGTCCGCCTAATTTACGGACAATCTCATCCAGCCGATCCCGCACCTCACGGCTGACAAAGACCGGTTTGCGGTCGTCCAGCTTCGGAACTTGCAAGAAGGTGTCACGATATTCCTCCAATGATTCTTTCCGATGCTTGCTACTGATACGTTTGGCCACAGTCGGAACTATTGGTGTGGTAGATGCTTTTGGTTCTGAAGACACAGTCTCATCCGTTTCAATCGTTTTATCAGTATCGGTTGTATCGACAGTATAGTTAGAATAAACACTATCGTTTGTACCACTTGCATCATCTGCATCTTGACTGAAGCTATCCATCAAACCATTTGGAAGAAGTTTTTTAATTGAGGAATCAGGTTCTTCCGGCGTTCTTCGTTTTACGCTTCCTGGCATCAGGGGATTAAAATCATCAGGTACTTGCTTTTTCTCACTACCTTTCCTTTGCATTGCATTGTTCGGATCTTTTCTTTCCATACTTTTCAGTCTTTTAAAAGTGAATATTACGGCTGCTGTATATACAGTAAACCGATTGTCGCTTGCAAAGAAAAGTCTATTAATAAGGATTGTATTTACGCTGGATTCGTATGGGATATTCTGCAATATATTTCAATATTGGTCTCATTGCAGAGAGTGCAAACTTCAATATTGTGCAGAGTAGACAAGAATTAGTCCTACTATTCTCTTTATTCGAGATGGTTTATTTATCAAATGTTGGCTTCGTGCATAGTCAAATCGACGCCACACACTTCCACTTCATTACCAACTCATTGTAGTATGATATTTTCTTCTTTCCTTCGCAACAAAATATTAAAATAGAAACTGAGACATATGGATATTGTAAATATTGAAGCTAAAACATTCGAGGCGATGCTTTCAAAATTCGAGGGCTTTGCAGCTCAAATGGAACATCTCTGCCGCTTGCATAGCGACAAAGACATGAAAGAGTGGTTAGACAATCAGGACGTGTGCTTACTTCTGAATATATCTCCGAGAACGTTACAAACATTTCGGGATAATGGAACGCTGGCTTACTCCCAAATCAATCACAAGATTTATTACAAACCTGCCGACGTGGAACGTATTCTACCACTCGTTGAAAAAAAGCGAAAACAGGTGGCATATAAAACTGGGAGAAAGATATAACCAATTAAAAACAAGAATATGAGCAATGAGTTAATTACATCAGAGAACAATGAAAGGGTAAAATCATTTTTTCTTTCATTGGATCGTCTTGCGTCGGCAATGGAACGCCTATTCGTCAGTCGAAAACCGACTTTGAACGGAGAGAGTTTCTACACAGACGAAGAGTTATCAAAGAAATTGAAATTAAGTCGGAGAAGTCTCCAAGACTACCGAAATGAAGGACGTATCCCATACATCAAGTTGGGAGGAAAAATTTTGTATCGGGCTTCGGATATTGAGAAATTGCTGGAAGAAGGGTATCGGGATAGCTGGAAATAACTTACTGTCTCCAAACTACCCCTACCTCCTTGATTATTCTTTTCCTTTTTCGACTGATAAACCACCCTAAACTGGAGGAAATAAATTAGGCAACCTTTTTCGAAGGAATACTACCCGAAGGGTGGAGATTCCTGAAGAAAACCCAAAGGGCTTGAGGTTGACGTTTTATTTCCTTTGGTTATTTTTGTGTTCAGATGAAAAAGGAGCTATACAACATTTGCAGATGGCTGGTTCTGCAAATTGGCAAAGCATTTTTCTACGTTAGCCATATCCCGCATAATTGAATGGTCGAGAACCTTGGCGTAATGCTGGGTCATTTTCGTATTGGAATGCCCGAGTATCTTGGCGACATTCTCCATCGACACATTATTGGCTAGAAAAACGACGGTAGCCGCGGTATGCCGGGCCACGTGAGTGCTAAGCTTTTTATTAATTCCGCATAAATCTGCAATTTCCTTCAGATAGGCATTAAGTTTTTGATTGCTCATTACAGGTAGCAATACATTCTTCCTCACACATTCAGAGTGGTTGGCGTATTTCTCTATCAATTTCTTTGTAACAGACAATACCGGAATATTGCTCATATTACCGGTCTTCTGCCGTGGCTTCCGAATCCATAATGCTCCATTGTTATCTTTCATCAGATGTTCCGGTGTAAGATTCTTGATATCTATGAATGCCAAACCGGTGAAAGCACAAAACACGAAAACATCCCTCACAAGGGCAAGACGTGGAAGAGTAAACTCCTTATTCATAATTCGCTCCAATTCTTCTTGCGTAAGAAATTCCACATGGGTCTCATCATGCTTGAATTGGATTCCAAAGAAAGGATCTTTTTTCATCCAGTCGTTAGCCAAAGCAATACGAATGACTTTCTTCAAGTTTTTCAAATGCTTGATACTGGAATTATTCTGGCACTTACGGACAGTTTTCAAATAGAAGTCAAAGTCGTTTACAAACTGACCGTTGATTTCCGACAAAAGCACATCATCTTTGCCGTATTGGTGTTGCATGTACTCCTGAAGATGAGATAACGAGGTGTCGAATTTTTCAACAGTAGATTTGGTAAAATCAATACCGATCAATGCACGGCATTTTTTGTTATGCTCTCGATAAACATCTACAATGGTTTTGTCATTTTCATCCCGACCATAGAAACTATCCCGCAAAGCTTTCGCTGTTATCTGCCTGCCATCAATTTCAAAAGTACGGTGGATTTGATACATCCGCATTTTGAGCGTTTCGAGATAGTGATTCAATTCCCTGTCCTTTGGCATCTTGCCGGAACTACATTCCCGCCGTTGATCCCACATTTTGACTTGGACACTCCGTTTGATGGAAATATCGGCAATTTCGCCGTTTACCGTAACACGTAAATAAATAGGGGCTTCTCCATTTTTGAGAAGCCTGTGCTTTCTGATTACAAAAAGCAAATTGAACGTTGATTTAATTACATTCATGGGCTTTAAAATTTTGTTTTGCAAAGTTACTTTATATAGCCCGTTAACAAGATAAGCAAATTATTGAAAATCAACGAATAAAAACCCAAATCGTGGGCGAGAATCAGGATTGGTAAAAAGCCCACGAATTGCACCGTGAATAGTGCGTCAAACTGCTGTTTTTCGTGGGCAAGGGGTATAAAGAGAAAGCCCTGAAACTATTGAATTTCAGAGCTTTGCTTTGTTTGTCGAATTACTTCTGCGGTATGGACGGGACTCGAACCCGCGACCCCCTGCGTGACAGGCAGGTATTCTAACCAACTGAACTACCACACCGTTTGCTTATCGTTTCGGATAGCGAGTGCAAAGGTAAGCAAATTTTCGAAATCGCAAAATAATTTGCACAGATTTTTCTGTTATTTACCGTAAAAAACCGTTGTAACCGCTACCGTTGCTGACAGGACGCAGCTGCCGCTTCTGTTTACTGCTTCTTCCGGCGGTTACTCCTCCTCTGCAACAGAGGCCGGTTCCTTCAGCCACTGGTCGAACCAGCGGAAGAACTCGCGCTGGAACAGGATGCCGTTCTGTGGCTTACCGATCCAGTGGTTCTCATCGGGGAAGATGAGCATCCGCGACGGGATAGCGCGCAGCTGGGCAGCGTTGAACGCCATCATGCCCTGCGATGCCAGGATGCGGTAGTCCTTCTCGCCATGGGTGATCATGATGGGGGTGTCCCACCGGTCTACAAAGCGATGGGGGGAGTTCTCATAAGTGCGCTGTGCCGTGGCATTGCCCTTGTCCCAGTAGGGGCCGCCCATATCCCAGTTGGCGAACCACATCTCCTCGGTCTCGAGGTACTGTGCCTCCAGGTTGAAGATGCCGGCGTGCGACAGGAAGGCTTTGAAGCGCTTGTCGTGGTTGCCCGCCAGCCAGTAGACGGAGAAGCCGCCGTAGCTGGCTCCCGTGCATCCGAGGCGTGTCTCATCGACATAGGGCTCCTTCGCCAGTGCATCGATAGCCGAGAGGTAGTCTTTCATGTTCTGTCCGCCGTAGTCGCCGCTGATCTGCTCCAGCCACTCCTGACCGAAGCCGGGGAGGCCGCGCCGGTTGGGTGCCACGACGATATAGCCGTTGGCGGCCATCATCTGCAGGTTCCAGCGGTAGGACCAGAACTGGCTGACCATGCTCTGCGGCCCGCCCTGACAGTAGAGCAGCGCCGGGTATTTCTTCGCGGGGTCGAAATCGGGAGGATAGACCA
>JAMPIU010000118.1 GCA_023667845.1 Dehalobacter sp.
TATCTAGCAGTTTCCACGGTTCCCCGCAGTGGAAAACAGGTATCGGTGATAAACCTGCTGCCTCCATTTCAGCCTGATTTTTTGCCGTGGTTTCAGGATTTCCAACAACATCAAGGTTGAAATAGTGCTTTAGGTCATACCCGCCTATGTAGGCCATGTATTGAGACAAGCATAGGTGTATGCCACGCTTCCATGTTGAAAATGCCCCTGAGTCAAGCAATACTTCCAGTCCGTGTTTCTTAATAATCTGCCAGCATGTTTCACTCGGAGGCTCGGCGTAAGAAAGCATAATGCGGCTTCCTCCCGCTTTAATCAGTGTGTGTAGGGCGTTTGGCCTTTCTGCTGCGCCGAAATATACTTTCATATGCAACAACTCCAAATAAAAACCGGCTGCATCCATGTCGTGCGGAAAGTAATCCAACCCCTCTTTTTAATGGCATTGCCATCCACGTACCTTCTCTCTTTATCAATAGTAGTTAAACAATATGTTCAATGGTTCCAGCAGCAGCGCACATTTCCGGCAAATTCACCCGCGTGAGCGCTTCGGCAAGATCAGGAGGAACAGAATTCCCGCACATTGCTACCTGCGCAGCTTTTGACAACCGATTCCCCTGATAGTCGTGATCAATAATGTAAGTTGCCGGAAACCCCTGAGCGGCAAATAACTCATGCGGCTCCAGCATCCTCATACCGATATCGATGATCTGGTAATCCTGACCGTGAATTGTGACTAGTCCAAACCTGTCTCTGGTGGTTATGGTTCCGAGTGGTTCATCCAGTGTTTGCCCGGTTCCAGCGCCGTAATATTTCATCAGGAAGGCGCGTACCTCTCCTATATGCAGACCTCCGGCCGTAATCGTATGTACTGGTTCCGTAACAGCCTGTCCATGCTGGCAGGTCCCGCGAAGTTTAACCAGGTGACTGCTCACAAGAGCGTACCGGTTCGACGTGTCCAGGGTAAGTAGTGGCTTGTTCAGGACCTGCCCCCTTACTTCGTGGTTGGCTGTTTCCTTATGGTACTGGGCAAGGAAGGCGGCCACAAGTTGAGATTTACCACCGCCACCAGCTGTTACGGTACCCAGTGGTTCATCTGTTGAATGACCAATTGACTTACCAAACTGGCGGGCTATTACTGGCGCTACCAACAGGTGTTCTGCTTTAGTGGTAACTGTTGTAAGTGGTTGCTCTGCCTGATATTGCATTCGGTCCCCGCCGAATCCCGTCTGGCCTATGCGGACAATAAAAGGATTCGGGGTATCTATTACAAACTTCTGAATCCCCCGGGCGATTCGCCTCATGGTGTTCTCAGCCAGAGGGCGCTTGCGCTTGAATATGCTCGGGCACGGCAGGGACCAGTCAATGATCTCCGCTGCAGTCCTCCAGGGTTTCAGCTTGCCGCTTTTGACCTCGGCACTGTTAGGATCCCCGTGAGTAGGCTGTGGCCAGACAATGGGGCGGCCGTCACATCTTGCAACCAGAAAAAGGCGCTTGCGGATGGTCGGCGCTCCGTAATCACAGGCCCTTAGTTCCCGGTGATCATATTTATAACCTTGCCGCTCAAGCGCATTAAGAAAAGCCTGGAAGGTGCGGCCTTTTTGTTTCGGGTCCGGGCGGCCGTCTTTTAAAAGCGGCCCCCAGGTTTTAAATTCCTCAACATTCTCCAGGATAATCACCCGCGGCTTTACCGTTGCTGCCCAGCGGACGGCCACCCATGCCAGTCCGCGAATAGCCTTTTCAACCGGCTTGCCGCCCTTGGCTTTACTAAAGTGCTTACAGTCTGGAGACAACCACACCAAGGCCACCGGCCTGCCAGCCGCTGCTTTGCGCGGGTCTACATCCCAGACGTTTTCGCAAAAATGCTCTGTATCCGGGTGATTGGTCATGTGCATGGCTATGGCCACAGGATCATGATTAATAGCAACATCAACAGAGCGGCCTATTGCAAGGGCTATACCGGTACTCGCACCTCCGCCGCCGGCAAAATTGTCGACGATAATTTCTCTTACTGACCGCACCTTTATCTGCCCCCTAATGTTCAAGGGTGTTACAAAAGACAGAACTTGATTACAACACCCCGAGTCTGTTCAATATCCCTTCAATCACCCCAACTGCCTTGATCGCCCCATCTATCTCCCGGAGCTTTTGCGCCCTTTGTTCAGGCTTATTTTTGAACACCCACTCTCTCATTTTCCGTTCAGTTCCAAGGACTTTCCGAAGCTCAGCCAAAGCTAACTCGGCCTTCTCTTTGTCAGTCGTTGGCGGGAAGAGTGTATCCAACTAACTCACCTTCTTCTCCAAGGTATCAAATATAGTCAGCTGCCTGGATGCCTCCACCGCGGCCTCGGCGTATTTCCTGACTCCTTCCTGCCAGAGTCCATGGCGCCGGACCACTGAAGCAAAATCCTCCACGTCGTGCGACCAGATACACCAGCCGTTATCTCCAATCCCGCAGTGGCTGAGCTCGTGATCAACCAGTGCTAATTGCTGCTTTTCGTCGAGCTCTCCCCAGACATCAATATTGACAACAATAATGAAGTCAAAGCCGGTCAGGTGCCTGTGTTTGGCAGAGCACTTTTCAGCTGACCCCCAGCGTATCTTTCCGCCGACAGACCAGGCGCCCTCCCTGCCAAGATACCTTATTTTTGCATCGGCCAGGTGCTTATGGTGATCAACAATTAATTTGTGGGCAATTCTTTCAACATCGGGAGCGTTAGCAAAATTTACTTCAGGCAAATCAAACCCCTCCTTGCTTTATTCTCAGGCGGCGGAATCTTCGCCCCACACTTTTCACAAGGCCAGGTTCCCGCCGTATCTGCGCTATGCCAATCCGTGCCGCACTTTGGGCAGGTCCGTTTTTCCACCTTCAATCACCGCCTTCTCAGCACATTTTTTACATGGCTTGTCCTTTGCGCCCCAGTGGAGTTTTCCGCACTGGGGACATTTTCGCCGGTGCCCATGCCTGCCTACTGCGGGCATGTATTGCATTTTAGACCTAGCCATCAGAGTCTGCCCCCTTATCTACACCACTTCCGGGTCATATAGAGGTTCGGTTAACATTTCACACCTAACCTCTTTTTGATTCCTCCTGCAATTATTGGAGTACGCATTTTCCGCACTCTCCGTCAGTCACCTCCGGTACTTCCCATTCCCAGAGCCCCAGTGCCCCCTTTGCCGGTATCGGCTCGGGTAGTGGATTTACGTCTGCCAGTATCCAGGCATAGCGGCCAGGGGTGTAGTCACCGAAGGCAAGTTCGTTGCCAGTTACCTCTCGCGCTAAAGGATGCATACTATACAGTTGAGCCGCCACTATCTCACCTTCAATCGTTGTCCTGCCTGTAATCTGTAAACAGTCCACCAGTTTGCATGTTGCCACAACAGCGCCGCGTGGCAATTCATTAGTTCCTTGCAGGCCGGCACAATAAAGAGCCGTTAAAAATGGTTCATCAAGGCATAATAAACGTGCCTCCTGCGGGAAATTTTTCGCCGCATGAATAGCCAGTGGGCCACGATAAGACGTGTACCATGACCGTGTTTCAACACGCTTTCCCAGTTTGGCTATCTCTGGGTTTTGATGTCCGGCCAACCAAACAAGGTAGGCCCAGGGGTTCCAAACCGTGATTGCTTTCACTACCTCGCCCTCCCCCTGCTGACATCCTCCAAGCGCAGGGCCTGCCAGGCTTGCACAACATTGATATCTTCCTGACCTGCTTCCAGCGTCTCCACCTGTGCTTGCAGTTCCTTTATCTGACCCTGTAGGCTTTCGGCTTGCCTTTCAGTGTAAATATCTCCGCCTGAAACAAAAATGATTATGAGAAGCAGCACAGCTGACAGACATAAAAAAGCACGTTCATATTTGGTCACGACTTCGCCTCCTTCGGCTATAGTAGCAACTGACCCACAAAATAGATTAGCGCCGCGGCAATAATCCCATAGGCCACAATCATATCAACTCGCCTGTCTGTCCCTTCCAACCACTCCTGGATACGTGTTATAACCCTGTCCGCCGTCCTGACAGACCTGGCCGCCAGCGACGAGCGCACGGCAGCCCGCCGGCGGATCCCAGACGGCTGACCAACGCTATTCTCCTGAGTCACTATGCGCGTCCTCATATTTCCACTCCCAGTTTCCGCAGAGCCTGGCACCATAATTCTTTCATCTCATCGGGGCAGTGTGCCATAGCATCTTCCCACGTTGGCCAGCGGCCGTGTTCGTTATAAAACTTATATTGATAAAACAGACTGTCCCTGTTATGGGGCATATCAGGGTCGTGTTTAGCTGCGCACTCCTGGCAAGTATCCGGTGGCGCCGGAAATAAATTAAACGGGCTGAGGTGTTTCCCGGGTATTGTTTTCACGATACTAACCTCCTTTGCTCTGCCAGAACCAACTCATCTAATATCTCCGACTGTGCCTGTACTATGGGATGCTCTCTACCGTACAGGTCAGCTAATTTATACATCAGCTGGCGTGCATCTTCGAGTATGTTATTTTTTGATGTTGGCATATTCTACCGACACCTTTCATAGAATATATTGGGGAGTTATATTCTTATAGATTCGAAGGCCGGTAAGACCCCGTTACTTAGCTACAAATACCATTTTGCCTGTCAACTCCTGCACTTCCCGCTTAAACCTTGCCGCATCGCTGTTCCCTTCGCTAAGATGTAACAGCCATATCTCCCGGACCTTCTGCATGTCGTTAGCTTTTAAAAACTCCTTGACGTTCTCCAGAGAAAAATGCGATTGCAGAAGCCTGTTCTTTAGTTCCACCGGGACGGCCCCATTTGCCACGTTCTCACGCAGTATTTCCAGGGAATAGTTCGCTTCTATAAGAATGTGACTTAAGCCATTAAACCTATACCGGCAGTAAGCGGTGTCCGTCAGGTAAAGCACCTTAAAACCGTCTTTGCAGGCTATCAGAAACCCCAGGCTTCCCTCGGTGTCATGTTCTGTGCCGAAGGGTAGGATCGTCCATGTTCCCAGATAAAACTGCTCCAGCGCCCGTACAATCTTTATTCGGTGGTTTGATATGCCTAAGGCCTGCGCTGTTTCTTGGCTCATATAGCAATCAATTCCGGCCTTGATAACATCCTTGACAGCCTTACAGTGGTCCATGTGGCCGTGGCTTACCAGGCAACCGGCCAGGCTTGTTGTTTGAAAGTTAAGTCCCTGCTGAATGAGCTTCCATGAGATACCCGCCTCCAGAAGCAGGGGAGTTTGCCCGTCTGTCAAATAGTAAGCGTTCCCGCTGCTCCCGGATGCAAGGCATTTTAACTCAACCATTAGAATCCCGGACCATCTGTCCCGGTTGCTCCAAGAGACATCTGCTCGGGTTGCCCTTGTGCCGGTGGGTCTTTCGGAATATCCTGCTTCGGCTGCCCGGACGCGGCCGGATCCGGCTGTCCGTGTTCGGATTCGTCCAGGATCTCACCCTTCACATCAATGGTGGTTTTGTTGGCATTTTGATCTACTTCTTGCTGAGCCCTTTCATCGTTTTCCTGGGCCTCCACATAGGCGTAAGACTTAGCATTTACCTTCTTGGGATCCAGAGAGAGTTTTTCTGATACCCGGTGAACGATGGTCTTATACATCATCTCTTCGCGCCACTTATCCTCACTCCAGAAATCCTTTGTCCTGGCGCCGCCCTCGGCCTTTTTAAAGTCTCTTTCAGTGACCATGATCAGCTTGTTCTTTTTGGGGTCCTCGTACATGATGTACCCAAACCCTCCGACAACCTTACCGCGGTTAAAAGGGTTGGCAATTTCAAATTCAAAACTCTCAACTTCGTTTTTCAGCGATTTCATGTGAGGCTTAAAGATATCAGTGTCGTGTACCAGGTGATACAATACTTCCAGTGGTTCTTCTACAGCCAACTTGCGCCGGCAGTAGTCTTTACCGACATATCCGATTCGCAGGTCCAAGTCATACTTTTTTGTTTTCCCATTTAGATAAGGGATGGGGTGAATGTGATTCGGGATAAGAGCATCAAGACCTAACCCAATACGGTGAACAGCATCCAGGGCCAACTTTGGCAGGTTTACATTTTCCCATTTGTAAGGCACAACGTCTTGCTTCTGGCCGCGCTTGTCTTCCAGCGCCTTTAATGTGGCGTCAATTTTTACATACATGTGCTGCGCCAGGGTTTTCTCATATTCGGTAAAAGCCAGGGCGCTCCCCATTTCGGCTACAAACTGGCGCTCTATTTGAGATACAAACTTTGCCGATACGGTTTCTAAAGCGGTGGCGTTTGTCTGCTCTTTCTTTTGATCGTTGCTCATATTTAAGAAGCCTCCTTATATTTTTTGCTTTCGGTTTCTACTCTTAATGCCTTATCCGGCTCACTTACCACCAGGCTTATTAACTGGCCGACTGTTTCAATCGGCCTGGTTACTGCCTCCCGGTTGTCGATGAATATAGGTGCATTAAACCCGTAGTAATCGGCCAGAGTGTTTATAATATCAAGCCCTACGTTAATCCTGGCCGCATTGTTCAGCCCTCCGGTGTAAGGCACGCCTTGGTAAAGAGTTTCGCAACACTCGTTTACGCCGCCGTTAATCTGCACGTCAAACATCTTGAACCGTGCATACTTAAACCGGCTGTTTATCTTTTCTTCAAGCAGTGACACCTTGGACCTTATGAACTGCTCCGTAAGATAAAGCTCTTTCTCCAGCTGTTCATATTCCGCGGCCAGGTTTTTCTCCTGGGCTTTCAGTTCTTCAATGCGCTTCTTCCCGAGTTCCCGTTGCTTAACTTTCAGCAGGTCGGTTTCAAGGGTCTCGATGTCCTTAGTGATAGCCTCTATTTCGGCCTGAACCGTATTTGTGGACTCTTCGCTTCCAGCCTGGAGTTGGGCAATGGCCTTTTCAATAATTTCTTTTTCGCTCTGTTTTTGAGTATATTTGGGGTTGTCCGTGATGGGTTTTGCTTGATCTCTCAGGGCGTCAATCTCGGTTTGAAGCCTGATGGCTTCAGCTTCATTTTCTTGTAGCTTTAGCTCGGCGGCGTTTGCCTTGGTAACTAGGTCGGAGTTTTCTGCCATAAGGCTCTCAAGGGATTTTTTAAGCCCCTTCCCTTCGCTGTTAATTCTTTCAAGACGTTCGGCCTTGTCGCGGTTGAAGCTTCCAAGAGCTTTCTCCCAAGCTTGTTCCACCATATATTCCGGCAGGTCCTGGCCGCAGGTTGGGCAAACAGTTTCACTGTTGTATTCAAACTGCTCGTCGTTTACCTTGTGCCACCTTTCGCGTTTCTCTTTGATAGCAGCCTCAAGGCGGGACGCCTCGGTGGTAATGGCCTCCATCCTTCTTTTCGCACTGCCCAGGTCTATCTGCGCCGCGGCAACTTCTCTCTTAAAGACATTAATGTCGCTGTATTTTTTTTGGATAACCGCGTTTTGTTCGGATGATAGCTCGTTGACTATTCGGAGGATGTCGCCTTCGACCTCTGCAAGCTGGCGCCGCTTTTCTGCTATCTCCCCACCGCCCTGGATCCTGGCAAGCTCCTCCTGCTTGTTCTTCAGCTGGCCCTTCGCTATTTCGATGGTAGAGGGTAGCCCCAGTGTGTCAATGCCGTCGATGATCGGCAGGGCTCTTGTGGCTTCATCAATGCGGACCGGTATCTTTTCCAGCTCTTTGTTAATCTCAGAACGCCGGGCCGCGATCACTTTACGATGGTCATCAAGAGATCTGCCGGTATTCAAAACATTTAACAGCGAAAGCATATCTTTATTGCCAAGGGTAACCGCTGAATCAATGACTTCGGCATCGCTCAAATCGCCACATACCTCCAGGAGGATTTTACGGCGATCCTGCCAGTGCAGCTGCTCGTTGAAATATGTCGGGCTCGTGAGCAGTTTGAAAATACCTTCGTCGGCTATCCCGGCAATATGGGAATCATATTCTTTCTTCTGGACCGGTACACCGTCAATGTAATAGTCAGTGGTATGGCCCGTAAACTCGAGCTTGACGCTTCCCCGCTTCTTGGTCCACTTTTCTGTGAAAGCTTTCCGAAAGGTGAGCGTCCTGCCGTTTAGATCAAAAACACCCTCAACCTCATGGGAAAGGCCGTGAAGGACCTGCCCGCGGCTGTCCAGGGTTTTAATTTGGAAGTCTTTTTTGTTTTGGGAGTCTTTGTCGAACAGTAACCAAAGGAAGGCATCAAATAAAGTGGTTTTGCCGAGGGCGTTGTCACCGTACACAGTGACATTCCCGCCCTGGGTGTCAAGAGTAAAGGCTGTTATGCCTTTAAAGTTGCTGAGGGTTAATTTTAATAACCTCATATTTATACCTCCGTCTTTTAATGTGTGGCGGGATCATCGGCGTAAATCACCGTGCCTCCCCCGCCACTATCCTTATATAGTGCCGGCCCTCAGGTTGTCCGGCTTTTTAAGGTTCTTAAGGATTCCCCACCCCCTGAGTTAGACTGTGAGAGCCAGGGGGCAGGGAAAATGTTTTTCTGTTTACAAAGCTTGACCTCAAACTGTCAGGGTGATATATTTGTTTTGAAGTATTCACATTGCCGCTTTCGAAGCGGTCTTTTCTTTTTTTAGGTATCCTTTTTCTATTAATTCCTGCTCGTGTTGGTCCCACAACTCAGCCAGGCTCAATCCAAACTTTTTAAATACCCTGCTCTGGGCGTTCTCCCTGGCTGTTGCGGCCTCACAGCACTCCAGGCCCCACTCCTCCAGTTTTCTTAAGTCCTCCTCTGTCGCCCGGCCTGGTCCCCTTATCAGGATTGGGACGATTTCCATTGTTATGTCTATGGCCTCTCTGTATTCCTCCAGCATCTTCATAACACAGGCCAGTGGGTGATCATCAATGTTGTTTAGGTAAATCGGGCCTACCCCGCTTGCTTCGCGCTGGAGGACGCTGTATAAATTGCCGTGGTCGATAAACCGGGCAAGCATGGGCGAAATATCCTGCGGCAGCCGGCGCCGATTTGTTTCGATAGCTGCTATCAACTCCCTTGAAACGTTGCACTTCTTTGCCAACACCTCCTGACTGACTTGACGCGTTTTCCTGATTGCCGTACCTACTGACACCTTTATCACCTCCAATCTGTACCATTTATAATGGTTTTTTGTTACCAGGAACTGGTCTATTATTAAGCCAGCAAAATCCTCTGTCCCATCCCCCAACCTCCCGGTGCTTGGCCAGGTGCCGGGAGGAAATTCCCCCTTACCCGCGAGGAATCGAATTGCCTACCGGAGCATTTGCCTCTGCAACTTCTTGCCAGATAACGTCTATCGACTTCGTACCCTTACCCCAGGCCACCATGGCGGCCAGGGCTTCCTTTTCCCTTCCAGCGTCGATGAGCCCGGCCAGGATCTTCGGAAGGCTAGCACGTACAAACACTAGGTGCTGGAATATTTCAGCCGCTTGTAGCGCTGCCCGTTCCTGCATTTCCTGGGGCTCTGTGGAAGTTATCACTTCAACGTTCATCCAAAACACCTACCTTCAGCTCTACCCACCGGCCGCATTTACGACAGCGGATTTTTAACAAAAGCGAGCCCAGAACTTTGTATTCAAATAGTTTCCTGCCGCAGTGCGGGCATTTAAATGGCTGGATGGGGCTCACCTTCCTTCCCTGATTCTGTACCTCTTAAACTAACTGGCCATCGGTGCCGGTTGGTGTAAGTTTAGGATTTGCGCCTTTAGTTGCCATTTTGGCAACTTGATCTTTAAAAAAAAGTTCTACAATAGGGACTTTAAATAAATCCGCTAATATTAAGATTTGCTCGGCTTTAATTTGACATCTTCCATTTTCCAAGTAATGATAACCGAGTGCGCTCTTGTAACCGAGCGCTTTAGCAACTTCCTCCTGGGTTAACTTGTTTTGCTTTCTTAATACCTTAAGCTTATCTAAATCTATTTTAATAATAATCACCTCCCTGAGTTGCCGTATTGGCAACTGATTGATTATATAATAATTGCCATTATGGCAACTGTCAAGGGCTGAATTGCTTATTTGGCAATTTATTTTCCTGAATAGATTAATTATGGTAAAGTATAATTACCAAACTGGCAATAATGAGGGGTGGAGAGGTATGTCTTTAGGCAAACGACTAATCCTAGCTAGAGAAAAGGCCGGACTCCTACAAAAGGAAGCGGCAAAAAAAATAGGGATTAACAATTCAGTCTTAAGTCGTTACGAAGCTGATGAAAGAAGACCTGACCCTGAAACACTTACTAAGATAGCATCAGTGTACAAGGTAACTACTGATTATCTTCTTGGCCTTACCAATGCCCCCTCTCCATCCCGTCAGCCAGGTAAATCTACTGACCTGGCCACCCTAAACTACGTCCAGATCGGTAGCAGAATAAAAGAAGCCCGTGAAGCCATGGGGCTTTCACAGGCTGAACTCGGCGAAAAAACTGGACAACCTGAGCTTACAATAAGGTACTACGAAAAAGGTAAAAGAAAGATATCCATTGAAGACTTAGAGAAAATCGGACATGCCCTTCAGCGCCCCCTTGACTTACTAGCCCCCGAGCTTTTCGCCTCAGAGAGGCATGAGCCTGATATACTAATTCCCACGAAGAAAATCCCTCTCGTAGGTAAAATAAAAGCCGGCTCCCCAGGTTACGCAGCTCAAGAAAAACTCGGTGAGATAACAGTATCTAAGTATATTGACGCCGACTTCGGGCTCCTGATTAAAGGAGACAGTATGATAGATGCGGGGATCAACCCCGGAGATATTGCGGTATGCAAGAAAACGGAATTTGCCGAACATGGTGACATTGTGGTGGCACTCGTAAATGGCGATGAAACCACTCTTAAGTATCTCATCAACGAAGACGGCGAATTGAAGCTTAGGGCCGCCAATCCCAAATATCCTGACATAGCCTTGAGCCAGGGCGATGGCCGGATCCAGGGCGTTGTTGTTACAATCCAGAAAAGGCCATCGAGTTACAAGCGTTTTTTTGTTGATGTTCAAGAGGGAGACGACTGGAATGATGTTATACAAGAGGCGGCGAAATACGGGATTACTCGTGAGGCAGCAAAAAGGTTGATTAAGTCTTTTGGGCGGCTGAAGGAAGGGCTGCCGGAGGAAGATTTGTAAAGAAAAAAGACCGCTTTAAAAACGGTCTTTTGTTTAATATTGTAGTTATTTTAAATCCTAATGCAAAGACTCTTCAAATCTCTCCAGTTGCAGTATTGCTCTTCTGATAGATCTATAATCATTAGCTGGTACTTGTACATATTCAATCCCATCACTATTTTCTATTTCATACAGCCCTTGAGGAGCTCTTGATGTATTAATTAAATCTACATAGCAACCATAGTCTATGCTGTAAACATTAAATCTAACACCAGGTTGATCATGCGCCGAAATATTATGTTTTACTACATGTAATAGTCTTGCATCAAACAAATAATCAATTAATTGATGGCGGACATCACTTCTAAGTAGAAAAGCACGGGCACGGCGATGCCCAACTACTTCATCAACAATCCATCTAAGAAGATCTAAAGCTCCTGGTTTTGCATTCACTGCTGATTCTTTTGCCCTATTATACCATGTCTTTGCAGAAACACGAATATCTTGTACATTTATAGGATTTATATTTGCTCTTTGAGCTGCTATTACAAGAATATTAATAGCATCACGGGGAACACCTTCTGCAGCGCGAACAAATTCTTCAAAAGCATTTCTTTGATTAAATGCATGACGAATTAAATCACTTGATGTTTGAATTTCACTCAATGTTGCTTCGTCCAATACTGGCCGCACATGACGAAAAAGAAGTTCACTAAAAAAATCTTTTGCTCTTTCTGCATTATTATCAAAGACCATAAATTCATCTAAGTTTAAGCTTGTGGCTGCATCAGCGCCGACTTCGATACCAATATAGTGCGATCCTTCTAACCCCAAACGGAATTGACATCTTTGTTCAATGGCAGCAATCTTAACTGTTATACCAGCGATCGGGAAAATTGTACGTCTTAATAAATCAGCCAAATATGGTTGGAGATCTAAAGGAACTTCGCTCCATTCATCTAATAAAATCCACAAATTCATTGGTAAAATTTTTTGGATAACCTCACTCAAAACATTACACACAGATCCAAAATGCACCCTATGTCTTTCATTACCTCTTCTTATGCTTCTTTGTGTTGAACTCTCTTCCTGTTGTTCATTTAACTGCAAGCCAAGTCTTGCACTAGGGTTAGTACTTAGAGTTAACTCAGTACTAACTCCATTTTGAAATTGACTTCTGCTACTGGAGGTAATTTCTTGTTCAACTGAACCAGATACAATAACTTCGGTTATAGCTTCTGCTAGCTTATCAAGCAATGGCCCCACTTCAGACAAGTCAATTCTATCATCGTTTTCTATAACAAAATTTAGTAATTTATCATGAATAGATGACAATGTATCTACTAATAAACGAGTTGCTCTTTCTGGAATTTGTATTGTTGGATCTGAATAAATTCCTCCAGTTGACCCTACGGTACGCATATCAATCATGATTGAAATATCACCTTTTGATTCTATATAATCAGATAAGTAATATAACGCATGAGTTTTGCCAGTACCCCTCCGGCCATATAATATTTGGTGATCTTTATTAGAAAGCAAAATAAATAGTGGTCCCACATCCACGAATGTTAAAACCAAATGGGAACGCTCATACGTTTCTGCTCTTCTTGAAAGTTTTAGAAAAGCAGTATTTAAAGGTGTAGTCATAGATTAATCCTTCCTTATTAAACTTTAGACTGCCAATAAAACATTATAGCCAATTAATCTAGTACTCTAACTTTAGGTTTTATATCCCAATTTTTTATCCTTATTCTCCATATAAACAGAATATCCTACCAGTTAAGGAAGGATTTTATTATAATCTTATATGTGAATCGAACTATTTAGGCAAAACAAACTACCATATAACCTCACATGCAAGGTATTCACTTAATACCATCCGAACAGCTATTCGATCAGACCATGAAATTGAGTACCTATATCTCCCTTCCTGTACAGTTAGCCACCCATTCTCATATGTAAATACATTCTTGCTAACCACTACCGTGCGAAGAAAAGCTCGGCTACCTATCTCTGGGAACAATCCTTCAAAGGGAACGGTATTAAACGACCTAAACTGCTCCTCCGACATTTTCAACCATAGGGATACAAGAAATATATTCTGGTTCTTGTAACTGTGGCTCATTAAGCTCGTATGCAACGTGGCCACGGGCTAACTTTAAAATTACATTTTTGACCCGTTTTGAATCAGGCACCCAAAACACATTTCCTACAATGTCAATGTTACGACTTGCCATTATAAGAGAGGCGAGGGCAGTATCCTCACCTAAGTTTCGCTTGACCTTATCGCGTTTAATTGAAGCAAAATCTACTGACCCGGTAATTACACACTCAACAAAACATGCTAAGTATTTTTCATCCGCAGAAAAACCATTATTACATTCTTTACATGCAGGAACGACTGGCAAATTGGTGGGGAAAGGTTCGTCAAGCATTACCTTTGATGGAACATGGTCACGCGTAAAGGGAATACCACCACAATAAACGCATTGGCATTTAAAGCGCTCATCAAAAAAAAGTTTTCGCGGATCCATTTCGCACCTCGGAAGAATGGTTGTTGAGTTATTGAAAGCCATGGGTCTGGCAAATATTAAAAACCGGGCATTCCCTACAAGTTGGTGAATAATGTTTACAAACCAACGCTGCGAAATCTAAAATACCTAAGTTGTACTCCCTGGCCTGACCGTATGGGACTAATTCCTTGGACACCTGCTAGAACTTTTTTGTAGGGTTTATTTTTTCCAGCGACTTTGGTATCCCAAATACTCTCTTGTACACCCGGATGACGTTACGGTCTACCACCGGGACTTGTCTGTCATAGGCTAAAAATAGCACAGCATGTGCCATATAGTCCCCGATACATGGCAACGAAAGGAGCTCTTCCAGGTCGCCGGGTATGTATCCTCCAAACCCTTGATCGTAAAAGGTAGATTACAAGTAGTTTAAACCTTGACAAACAACATTTAGCGGTAAAATTATTTTTGGTTTTGTTTTAAAACTGTCTGGATTTTTTAATACTCTTCTCTGAAGTTTTCTACAATCCTTAATACTTTTAACAAGTACATTTACTTCTTCCGGAAGTTCAAAACTACCCTTGCAACGCCATTCTCGTTCGTGAATCCAACTAATCCATCCTTTTTTGGATACTTCAAATTTAACTACACGCCATTTTTCTTCTTCTGGTATCCCAAGCGTTTTCATTTCATCATCAGATAAGTATAAAACTGGGCGACAATTTTTTTTATAAGCTAATTTTTTTGACACAAAAATTCCATAAGGCTCATATCTGGGATCATTAGGGTCACAATTATCTTCATTAAGAATATACTTCAAAGAAATAAAGGGAACATCCATGAAACAAGTTGCAGTATTAGGACCTTTTATGAATCCACGGGTTTTATCACTACCCCATATCTCTCCACCCTTAAGTATGTTGACAAGATTTTCAAATGCTGAGTATTCATCTTCTTTAACAGTGTTCTTAGTGAGGTGAATTAAATAAGGGGTAAGGTCAGGACGCTCAAAAAAAGGGAGGTCCTCAAATTCTGGTGGAGACATTTACTTAACCTCCTTTGACTAGTTAATTAAAACTTTTTCCATAGTAATTCTACCATTTTCAGTTGAACTAATCTTATAACTTTTTGATTCATATAATTTAACAAGTTGTTCATCATTAGTTAATTTATCTAAAGAATGAACATATAATTTGATTTTCTGACGATTTTCTAATTTACATAATTCATCAGTTTTATCTAATATTAATTTAGCAATACCTTTATTACGGTGTTCAGTAATCACATAAATTTCATACAGTATTACATAATCATGAAAAGGTGGATAATCTAAATACAAAAAAGCTACTTCCTTATTTTTATATATAATAAAATATCTTTTTCCATATGGAACAGCTCCACTACGGACTATTTTCTTTAGTTCTTTGTTCGACGAAGATTCACCATTTTTAAGTTCTTTATATTTTAATTCACATGCTAATATCATCTTCAAAATCCTCTTAAACGTCATATAAAAGATTTGTAAATATATTCTTATTACTCAATCCCAATACACCAAATCGGCACAGTTACTACCGAGGAATAATCCCCTTTCAGGAAATCAACAAGCCTTTTAAAACTTGCCCTGGCCGAACGGTAAGCCTTGGCCTCACCCTGCCACTGCTCATATGCTAACTCGTCAAGTGTAATAATTACGCCGGCATCTATTTCCCGGCACTCATACAGCAGCATGAACCGAAAGAAATCCCGGAAGAACATCTCAAACCGGGAGAACTCCATTTCAATGGCAACCTTCCATTTACACAGGTCCAGGAAATCATTTTTATTAGTGTTGAAGTCGGCCCTCCCCTCCTTGGTCCAACCCTTCGCTACAAAGGCATCCGTTATGTAGTCCTTAACGGTCGTACCTTTCTTGGAACCATGGGGATAGGGTTGAAGCACAGTTAAAATCGACTGAATCTCTTTGACCAGTTCGGGGTGAAGTACCTGGAGAAGTTCTTTGCCGTGCCTGTGGGAGTATTCGTTGTATTTCATGTTCTATCACCGTCTCATTGAAAGCCCTTGCTCATATTACTAAATCAGCCTTTTGACTGCGTATGTTCCTGCTATCATAGCAATTCCCATTGTAGCTCCCAAAAACTACGCATAAAGAGGAATTGCAATAAGCTAACCATAAATAACAATCGTTAAAATATACATCGCTGTTGCGGTGTTTTCCTCGCTTTCTATATATGCAACAGGTGGAATTCCTAAAGACAAAAACACAGCCGCTCCTATCGTTCCTGCACTTCTGTCAAGTAAGGCTTATGCCCTATCCGCTTCCCGCTTAAATATTCCCTCGATTCAAGGATTTTATTTTCGTAGTCGCATTTCTCTTACAAATATCCAAATGAGCCATAGGCCACCAGTAATTAAGACCAAAATACAATCGAAAATAAATGAACCACATCCATATTTTTTCATTGGTATAGCACTCCTTATATCATCTTTATAGCCTGGCCTCTCTCTTGTGCATTAAAAATAATATAATTAAAAGCGCCAACAAGTATTGAGGCAACCCAAGGCGCTGTTGATAACCCGTTCATTTTCCCGCCAAAATCATTTTTGATTCTACCTTCCAAAGTATCAGGGTCAGTATTTGTCCTGCTGGCCCCAATCCTTACCCAGTCTCCCCTATGCTCTTTTAACATGCTGTAGGCTGATTCAAACCGGCCTTTCTCTAGTTTTAGTTTTATCCGTGAATTTTGAAACTGTAATATAAGACGGTCGCCATCTATGCTAATCTCAAATTTCTGTGATTTCTGTGTAGGTGAAAGCGATGATTGTTTTGGGTTGCGTTTAACAAAGTCAGTTATCACATCCCAAAGAACATAAATGATATTACCCCCTCTAATACCTAGTCTTCAAAGACTAGCCTGGCTGTTCAAATATTTTGATTTAAATACATCTTAAGCAAGGCTAGGTTGTACGATGCATTAACGGTTATATCATGATAATCAGCCGGCCTCAAAGATTTTGTAGTTTCAAATCTTTCCAAAACACGTTCAATGAAATTTTTAGAGTGTGTTCTTGGTATCATTGTTGAGAAAGGAGTATATATTAGCCCATTACTTATAACATCAACTGTAAAAGGCTTTTCTTTTGCCATCGTATAAATTGTTTGCCCTTTAAGCCCTCTTATGAATTCGATAAAAGCGTAATAATCAATTATCATTAAAATCGCTCCCATTTAAAATTTTTGATTTCCCATTATTCTCCACGGGAACAGAAAAATCCTACCAACTAAGGAGGACTTTACCGAAAAATATCGAATCATTGAAAAAGAGAAAAGACGGCCGCCCTAGTGGGTGGTCGTTGTGGTTTAGGCGGGATTCGACATGAAATGACAATAAAGGAGGAAGTAAAATGTGGATGTTCATGGCAACTATAGGTTTTTTAGGATTCGTCGTTGCAATTGTTGGAGCAATAGTTTTTAGCATTAAGAAAAATATCATCTGGAAGAAATGGCTTGCTGGAGCTGGTGTAGCTTTTATTTTGTTTATTGCAGGTGCATCTTTTTCTCCATCTAACCCATCTAGCGAACAGAAGAATTCTCAGGCCAATAATTCACAAACAGAACCAGAAACTCATTCACAAAAATCTCAGACAGCATCGGAAACTCAATCACAAAAATCAGAACCAAAAAGTATCCCCGGGACTTTATCCCTAAACCCCAATGAATTTAAAACCAGGTTTAATAAGGCTTCCCAGGAATTCGAATCCGATTTAAAAATAAGCAACTTAAAAGTAGAAACTGGTACAGTGCAAAATACGTTCCAATATATGCTAACTGATAGATTAGCATTACTTGGAACTGTAAACAAGGCAGACGGCAGTATCCGTGATATATCCATGTTAGGCCAAGGTGACGGAACAGTAAAATCAGGAATGAATATTCTTACAACTATGGGGATTTTGATAGCCTCAATTGACCCAGAAATAAGCCCAAGCGAAAGAGGGGATATTCTTAAAGACCTCGGGGTAATGGGAGATAATGTTGACATTTACAATGTTGACAACAAGACTATCCGCAACGGGAGAAGATACTGGATTAATAGTTCGAAAGAAATCGGAATTATGTTTGGCGTAAGTGACGCAAATGAAAAATAGAACTGAGCCTGCATGAAATCTTACTTAAATTTGTGAAAGGATGATTCGAGTGAAACTGCGCACTATTATTATTGTCATTATTGTATCCCTACTTCTCTCTCTAACAGGTTGTGGCGGCTCAAAAACAACCATCACTACACCGGCTAATACCCAGTCTACAACACAGACGCAGCAGAACCAAAAAGCTCAACCTCAGCAACAGCAACAATCTGAAACAAAAACTAATACATCTACTCAAGCAACCACACCCGCCCAGGTTACTACAAATACACAAGCAACTACATCCCCGGCAGTAACCAGCACTACACCGGCTCAGACTGAGAAGAAAGATGTAACCGTTTACGTGACCAAGACGGGTGAAAAGTACCACAGTGCCGGCTGTCAATACTTATCGAAAAGCCAGATACCTATGAGTCTTTCCAAGGCAAAAGCAGCTGGGTATACTCCCTGCAGCAAATGTAATCCGCCACGATAAAAAGGAGTGAATTTAATTGAGAATGTTTAGAACCTTAATATTGTCCTTGCTACTTATCTTTACTGTCACAACCGTCGCTTACGCCGCACCCCAGGTTATTCTTGACGGCCAGAACCTCTCATTCGATGTGCCACCGACCATTGAAAACGGCAGCACCCTGTTACCCCTTCGCGTGATTTTCGAAGCCCTGGGCGCTGATGTGCAGTGGGACGGAGCAACCCAAACAGTGACAGCGAATAAGTCAGGTACCGAAATCCGCCTGATTATTGGCGGTGTTGCATATAAAAATGGTCAGGAAGTGCAGCTGTCCGTTCCGGCAAAAATAATTGATGGCCGCACCATGGTCCCCCTCCGCTTTGTCTCAGAAGCTTTTGGCTGCCAGGTATCATGGGATGGAGCAACTCAGACAATCACTATCTCGAGCATATCCGGAACCGGCTTAATTAAGGTCCATTTTATTGACGTTGGACAAGCTGATGCTATTTACATATCCCTTCCGGATCACAACGATGTACTTATAGATGCCGGAAACACTGCAGATGGTCCCACAGTAATTAACTACTTAAAAAACCATGGGGCAGACGATACTCTTGAACTCGTTATTGCCACCCACCCTCACGAGGACCACATTGGCGGACTACCTGCCGTCTACAACGCTTTTAAGGTTAAGGATACTATCGACAGCAGCATGTATTATGACTCCGCGGCTTACAGGAACTATTCGGACGCTGCCCATAACAACGGCGATTATTGGGAAGTGGACAATCAGCAGACCTTCACTTATGGAAATGCAAAATTGCAAATTCTGACCGGACCTGGCAGCTGGGATAACGCAAATGATTATTCTGTAGTTTGCCGGTTGGACACCGGAGATATTGAATTTCTTTTTATGGGTGATGCCGGTTTTCCGGCGGAATCAGCACTATCGGGTGAACTGGACGCTGAGATCCTCAAGGTCGGCCACCACGGCAGCCGGACTTCTACTTCGGCGGCTCTTCTCAGCAGGGTTAATCCTGAAGTAGCCGTCATTTGCGTTGGCGCTGGAAATACTTATGGCCATCCAACAGCTGAGACCCTTCTGCGGTTGCAAAACGCCGGCGCCACAATTTACCGGACTGATCTTAACGGTAACATTGTAGTAACAACCGATGGTAAATCCTATAACACCGCTGTGGGCCGTTCAACTACTTCTGATATCCCTACAAGCAATTATCAGCCCCAAGATACTACTCCAGCACAGACAACGGCCAGTACAGGGGCTTATGTTGGCAGTATAAAATCAAACAAATACCATTACCCGAGTTGCCGATATGTCCAAAGTATTAAGCCTGAAAATCAAATATGGTTTGCAAACGAAGCTGAGGCTCAGGCTGCGGGATATGTTCCGTGTAGTGTATGTAAACCTTAATAAAAAAGACGGCCGCCCTGATGGGTGGTCGTTGTAGTTTAGGCAGGATTCGACAAAAGTTGGCAATTTATTTAGGGAGGTGATTTGTTTTGAAATATCCATAAGAGAGGAGCTCTGGAACGAGATTTCTATATACCTATATGTTTTAAGGAGGATACTTATGTCTCATGAAGAATGTTATGTTCCTATTTTAAAATGGAAGGCAGGAGAAAAGTCTGCTTTACAGCATCTTACCGAAGATCAAAAATCAAAAATTATACCTATTATTGAATTTACAGAGTACCAAGAACCCAAAACTGTGTTAGATGATTTCAAAAAGTGGTATAACCATCCAATATATATCGATACAATCCGTATTGACGAAGGAACAGGAGAATATTTAACCGCACTAATTAACCTTTCAGGCGAAAATAATGAAATTTTTCCTGTACTATATTTTGATAATTTTCCTGAATTGGCTGATGAGCTCTATAGAACAACTAAAAGATTCCTTATCAGAATACCAGTTCCTGAAGATGTGGATGGGGCAGATTATTCAACTATCTTTAGTTGCATAACCGATTGGCATACCGGAAAAGAAGTGTCGCTAGATATAATCCTAGATCTTGGTGTGGTAGAAAGCAAAAAGGACGCTAACTTACTTTATGCAGAATTAAAAAACGTACTTAACATTTATGTCAAAAAAAATAAATCATTTAATAAAGTAATTATTGCAGCAACCTCATTTCCGGAAGATCTTTCTTGCATAAGTGCTGGTGAAAGTATATTTTTTGATAGGTATGACATTGTTATCTTTGAGAAAATTTTCAGCCAACCAAATTTAGCATCAATCAAAAACCGGTTAGTCTTCTCCGATTATGGCGTATCAAAATTTACAGAAACCGAGCTCGACTTTTCAAAACTTAAATATGGAGTTTTACCTAAATCAAAATACACAACACCCAAAAAATATTGGGTGCTTAAGGGAGCAAAAGATCATTTTACAAAAACATGGATTAAGGACCATAAGGATATTGCCTTAGAAATACTAAATTCCCGTTATTTCTATGGAGAAGATTTCTCATTTGGTGATTTAGAAATAAAAGAAAGAGCAATGAGTTTAAACGGAAAAGGTCCCGGAAATCACACTAATTGGGTCACAATTGATACAAATCATCATATATCTGTCGTAATTGAAGAGCTTTCCAAGATTTACGGTTCTTGAGTTTACTCCTCACAAATGCTGAAACCTCTGGAAGTTTAATATTATTTTCAACTATCTTTCCCAGCTCGTATCTCGTTTTTGTTTTAACTCCTTTTGATATTCCATTAAACTTCAATAGCTCAAGGAGTTCATCTTTCCATAAAAGCTGGGAGAGATAAATTATTTCAATTTCCTCATTTTCCTGAGGAGCTCTTTGCTGGTTGATGTACACACTTTCATTACTTTTGGCAACGCTATCTAAACCCCACCATTCCGGTATTATGTCAATTGCTTTGGAAAAATGTTTTTCCGAAGTTACTAAAGTTACAGTATCAAACATTTTATTGTAATACTCTACCTGAGTAGACAATCTTTCAAGGTTATCTTGCTCGCTTTTTATCTCAAAACCATGTATTTTACCATTAATAACAGCAATATCGACTCTGGCGCAACCAAAGCAAATATCCATTTCATGAACAACTATTGAAGTCGGATCTGCAATAAATTCTTGCTGTTTAGATATTTTATTAATTAAAACATTTCTTATATCTTTATCATAGACTTTCATTAAAACCACCTCAAATAATACAAAAACCCCTACGAAAGTATGTTTAAACGCTGCTACCAACAGACTTAACAACAATTTTTATAATTATGTGTTTTTTTACATTAAATATTACGTAGAACATTCTACATATATACATGAAACCCTTTAAGATAATTAAAAAAATAGATAATATTTACAATAAGCCCAAGCCAGGCTTGTCTTTGAGGTGACAGCATGAACTTCCAGGCCACCAAGGTAGATTAAAGGGCTTGACTGCCAGGTATAACCAGTTTAATATTTACATATAGCGTCCCTTTAGCGGACCGATATTAAGCTTCAGCGTCCCCAGCGGACCAGCAAGCCCCTGTTTAACAGGCTTGCTGGCCTTTTGTTTTAATGCGGCAGAACTTACACGAAGGAGGGTTTACCCTGGAAACAACCTGTGCTATATACATAAGAATTTCGACGGACGAGGACCTGCAAAAGTGGTCCCTGGCCGGCCAGCGCGAAGAACTGACACGCTTTGCAGAAAAGCGCGGGTGGAAAATCTTCAATGAGTATAAGGACGAGATCACCGGCAGCGCTGCGAAGCGGCCGGGTCTGGACGAGCTCCGGAACGACATGGCGGCCGGCTGCTTTACCGTCATTCTGGTTGTTGACCAGGACCGGATTTCCCGGATGGAAACAATCGACTGGGAGTTTTTTAAGAAGGAGCTTCGTGAATGCGGCGTCAAAATAGTCACGCCGGCGCAGGAAATAGATTTCGAGGACGAGGACAGCGAGCTGGTCAGCGACGTCTTCAACCTCTTTGCCCGACACCAGCGCCGCAAGCTGAAGAAGGCCATGCGCCGGGGCCGCGCCCAGGCGGTCAAGGCCGGCAAGTGGCTGGGCCGGGTTCCATATGGCTACAACAAAAACAAAGACGGCGTACTCGTACCTGATCCGGAAACAGCCAGCGTGGTAAGGTATATATTCCAGGAGTACGCCAAGGGCAAGGGTGCGCCTCATCTCGCGCACTATGACTTGGATCGCGTCCCTTCCCCGAATGGGATGAAGTGGGATAAGACGGTTGTAGTAGCCATTATCCGTAATCCCGTTTATGCTGGCATTCTTTCGTTTCACGGCGTAGACGGACATACATGGAAAGAAAACAACCATGAAGCAATCATCGACAAAAAGACCTTTGAAACATGCCAGCAGATCCTCCATCAGCGCGGAGCCTACAACCATTTTTACATGACCCGGAACCGCAGCCATACCCTCTTAAACGGCGTCCTGGTTTGTGAGTGCGGCAAAATACTTACCGTTAAACTGATTAAAAAGACCCTCAAGGGCAAGAAATATGAATACTCCTACTACAGGCACCCCCGGCCCACGGAGCGGCCGAACAAAGGCATATTCGCCCCGCAAAGGGACTGTTCGGCCAGCTACAGGACCGATAAGCTGGACCGGGCCATCGTTGATACTATGAAGCTCATTGGAAGCTCCCCTGAAGCTGCCAGAAAACTGATCCGCCTCAACAACGACCAGGGGGAGATCCGCAGGTTGGAGGCTCAGTTGTCAGCCCTTGAGCAGATAGAGAAGGCTACGCAGGCAAAACTCGGAAAACTATTAAAGCTGTACCTGAGAAGCGATTGGGATGAAAAGACACTGAATATCGAGAGGGCGGCGCTTGAAAAGGACCTGAAGAAGAATCACCAGGAACAGAAGGTTCTACAGGAGAAGCTGGCCATGGTAAGCCGGCAAAATGTTACCCTGGAGATTATCATGGAATACTTTGCGCTGCTGGCCAATTTTGAGACCGAGGTATCCGTGGCCGACCAGAGGCGGATTATACAGACCATCTTCCCGCGGATTGAGGTTAAGAAAAACGGCGACATAGTGGCCACGGCAAGAATTCCGTTGGCGGATATTTTTCAGTCAACTAGAAAGGACCAGGTGTCCTGTCACGGCCGCCTGCACGGCAATCTCGGCGGTCTGGGGATCCCTTATTTCACCGATCATAATAACGTCTGGATCCTGTCTCAGG
>JAMPIU010000119.1 GCA_023667845.1 Dehalobacter sp.
ATATGCCGCCGGTGGTGATCACCTGGTATGATGGGCTGGATAATATCCCTGCTGTACCCGATGGTTACGGTGTCTCGGAGCTTGATCCCAACATCCCGACAGTGGCAGGCGGAAAAATACAGCCGGCCAAACTGAACCCGGGAAAGGAGATCTATAGCAAGGAGCTGACTTTTAAAGGCGGATCGCATGGCAGCACGTTGAGTATCATCCCGGATGAGAAAGCCAGAGAGATGGAGAAAAAGCTGCCTGAGGTGCCAAAGAGCCCCTCCAACCATTTTGCCAACTTCCTGCTCTCCTGCCAGGGTAAGGAGAAGACACGGTCACCGTTTGAAATATCGGCTCCGCTGAGTCAGGTGTTCTGCCTGGGTGTGGCCGCACAGCGGCTGAACAGGAAGATCGTTTTCGACAGGGAAACCAAACGTGTCACCAACGATGCCTTTGCCGATGCTTTCCTCGCCGGAGAGCCGCCACGAAAAGGATGGGAAGATTTTTATGTAATCTGAGAGGTGAGATCCGGGATATGAGAAGGAGGTGTTGGGATCCGCGATGTCAGGCCATGGATTGGGATCTGGGATTCGGACAGGCGTATCGTTCTTCACTCTTCAGCCTTCCCCTTTTGGGTGAACGGCATCCGGGATCATTTTATGACAGCGAATGAATAAACAAGCATAATAAGATGAAAAAAAATTGTGTATTACTGATTGCGATGATGGTTGTTATTTCAGCCTCGGCGCAGGAGCCGAAATGGCAGGATCTGTTCAATGGCCGCAATCTGCGCGGATGGACAAAATTAAATGGCACGGCAGAGTATAAGGTACAGGACAAAATCATCACGGGGATTTCGAAAATGAACACACCCAACACCTTCCTGTCCACGAATAAAATGTATGATGATTTTATCCTGGAATTTGATTTCAAGATCGACGAGGGATTAAACTCGGGCGTACAGTTCCGCAGCAACAGCCTGAAAGAGTATAAGGATGGACGGGTGCATGGGTATCAGTTTGAGATCGACCCGTCTGCAAGGGCATGGACTGGCGGTGTTTACGATGAGGCACGCCGTGGCTGGCTCTACCCCCTTACAGAGAACCCTGCCGGTCAGAAAGCCTTCAGGCATGGAGAGTGGAACAGTGCCCGTATCGAAGCGATCGGCAACTCCATCCGCACATGGGTGAATGGTGTGCCTTGTGCCGATTTGCTGGACAGTACCACTAAATCGGGATTCATCGCACTGCAGGTACATGCGATAGGGAAAGCGGAACAGCAAGGGAAAACCGTTTCCTGGCGTAATATCCGCATCCTCACAGAAGACCTTGACCGCTTTCAGTCCCCGGAAGAGAAGGAAATCCCGCAAATCAATCAGATCGCCAACACGCTCTCCGAGCGGGAAGCCAGAGCGGGATGGAAGCTGCTGTGGAACGGAAAAGATACCCAGGGCTGGCGCGGTGCCAAACTCGACGGTTTTCCTGAAAAAGGATGGATGATCGAGGATGGTATCCTGAAAGTAGTGAAAGGTACCGGTGGCGAATCAACCAACGGAGGCGATATTGTCACCACCCGTCCCTATAAGAACTTCATGTTGAAGGTAGACTTCAGGATAACGGAAGGAGCTAACAGCGGCATTAAATATTTCGTCGATACCAATCTGAACAAAGGGGAAGGGTCTGCCATCGGGTGCGAGTTTCAGATTCTCGATGATAAAAAACACCCGGATGCGAAATTGGGTGTTGCAGGTAACAGGACGTTGGGTTCATTGTATGACTTGATAGCAGCTCCGGAAGACAAGCCCTACCGGAATGGTTTTTTCAATACTGCCATGGTGGTTGTCAAGGGAAACCACGTAGAACATTGGCTGAATGGCGAAAAAATTATAACCTATGAACGGAACAACCAAATGTGGGAGGCGCTGGTGAATTACAGTAAATATAAGGATTGGTCCAATTTCGGGAACGCTGAAGAAGGCCTTCTCCTTTTGCAGGATCATGGTGATGAAGTATGGTTCCAGAATATTAAAATAAAAGAGTTGTAACAGCCCGGAATACTTGCAGAAAGCAGTGACCCCCAAAAGTTAAACAAATAACTTTTGGGGGTCGTTTTTTATGTCAGTCATACTCACTTTAATATATTCACCCATCCAAACAATGGGGCTATATCAGAAATTATCCCTTTTTCCCGATAATGACTTTATTTTGCATTAAAACTGTCTTTATTTTGATAATATCAAATATACATCTATATTTGTAGTGTCTATGATATGAATCATTCAATGAGGCTGATCCTGTCGGCATAACCCGGGTTAAATAAAAAAGTCAATTACAAGAACGATCAAAAACACACCTTATGTTTGTTACGTATGTCCATTTTCTGCTGTACTGCAGGAATCGTCAATTGTACCGCCGGCTGGCGAAAAAACACGGCACCAGCGTATGGCATGTCTACCGTGTAGCACATGGAAAACGCATCAATACAATGCGTGATGGATGTATTTTTCGGGAACTTCACAGAGAAGGGGTCCTGAACTGAATGCCAAAAGAAAAGAGGGTAGCTGTCAAAGTCTTACCCTCTTGTTATTGATACTGTGATGCAGGCAAAAAAATATTGGCTCTTTCAGGCCATGTGCTGCTAAAACATGTTCTCATCCCAAAGCGATGAAATGAGCAACCTCCCTTTTATACAAATTCTTTTTTTAATCCTTCAACCCAACTCACCAGGCGCTTCTCGGTCATGTCGTATTCGTTGTCCTCATCAATGGGTAATCCTACCCACATGTCGTCGGTGACAGCACTGGAATCGTCATAGGTATATCCCTCATCGGGCACCTGTCCTATAATTCTTACCTTGTCTTTGATCTCGTCGTAAATTACTTTCATCGATTCGGCAAAACTGCTCGAAAAGGAAGCACTGTCTCCCAATGCGAAAATAGCTACTGTTTTACCGGTAAAATCCATCCTGGAAAAAGAGGGGAGAAAACCCTCCCAGTCATCCTGCAGGTCTCCCACACCTGTTGTAGAAGTACCCAGCACGTAGTAGGGATATTCTTTTATTTCATCGAGAGACACATTTTCTACATTGTATATGTCGGCATTCCCGTCGAAAAGATCCTGCACCTGTTTTGCCACAGATTCTGTATTTCCGCCCGAAGAACCGTATAGAATGGCTATTTTGTTCATTGTTGTATCAGCTTAATTGAATATATTTTCTTTCATTCATAAACAGTTTCATAAAGAAATTGTTTGTCGGAATAGAGGCAAATACTTTTTCATTTGCAAATTGTCGAAAAAAAACTGTATTTTTGCACTTCCATATGGCGCGGTAGTTCAATGGATAGAATAGAAGTTTCCTAAACTTTAGATCCGGGTTCGATTCCCGGCCGGGCTACTTTCGTAAGGCTGTAACAGATGACATCATCATCAGTTACAGCTTTTCTGTTTTTCTGCCGATACTTTTTTATCTTCTTTTTAGTGCAATTCAAAATGATTATTTTTTCGCTTGTGTTTCACTGGATTAAGCGAGTAATCTGATGGTTTGTTAAGAATCTAAAAATAAATAGTTATCTTTGTAATGGTTGTGTTGAATCAAATTGTTTCGTTAACGTTGACAGGAGATGAAAAAGACGCTTAATGTTCGTGTGAATCAAAACAGCATTCATAACAGAAAACAGAGAAACAGATGAAAAAAGAATGGATTTTAACTGGTCTCATTGCAATGGTTTTAGTGTTGACCTCCTGCAACCAGCAGAAAACAACAGAGGAAGAGTGGATTCAGCTCTTTAACGGGAAGGATTTGACCGGATGGACACCAAAGATCACCGGCTATGAAGCAGGGGATAATTTCGGTAACACCTTTCGGGTGGAAGATGGCATGATCAAGGTGCGTTACGATGCGTACGATTCGTTGAGAAACC
>JAMPIU010000120.1 GCA_023667845.1 Dehalobacter sp.
CTGTTTGGGATTTGCTTACTTTTTCGAGCGTTTCACGCTCCTTTTCGGTTAGCGGTCGTAAGACAATTGGTTTTGGCATGTGTCCTCCGACCGCTATTATAACTAATTGCGAGATGAACCAATTAGTAAATCCGCCTCCTTTAACTTAAAAGAGATGAAAGCCATCTATAACGCCATAGGTACAATGGAGGCGGGCATTAATACGCTGACTAATGGTTCCGGATTAAGTTGGATTAATAATAAGTTCAGCGGTACAACAATTTCTAGAACGCCTACATCGCTAGTAGAAAATATGATTTTCCATGGAAGTTCCCATGTTGATGGAAGCACCATATATCTAGCTGAAGACTTTGCGAATAAAGGTTGGATGAGTCTTGATGGAACAGCCGGATCGATGATTATCCATGAATTTGGGCATGTTTTAGACAACCGAAGCAAATCGTCTATTGGAGATGCATCGATCTTTGGAGGAGGTGCTGGCGATCAGTTAATGAATTTTATCAACGGAAAATCAAGTGGGCTTTTGGGTAATAGGGCATTCGGCGGTATAACCTATGGAGCGAACCCATTTCCTGGATATAACGTACAATGGCCAAGTACAGGTAAACCATCCTACGGAAATAATAGTACCGCTGATTATTTTGCGAATACTTTTGCAGCTACAATTTCCTCTTATGAAGCGGTTCCACAACCTTCCGGCATGTGGATGGCAGCTTTTATTGAACTAACGAAGTAATAAAGGAAGAAAATGGGCATTCATAAAACATCCATTACGTTTTTGGTTTTACTCGTGGCATTCCTGATTACCTCATGCTCAGGCAAGGAGTCAGCTGTTATACAAGATACTACTTGTAAGGCTCCTTGTTGGCGAAATATTGAAATTGGAAAAACTAGAATAGAGCCAACGATAAAACTACTGAACCAAATGCCTGACGTGGAAACCAGTTCGATTCGACGGGGAAAAAATCCTCAAACTTTGGTTGAGGTGGTATCGGCAAGTTTTATTAACGATAAAGAAACAGGTCTCGAAATTACATTCGAGAATGAAAAAGTTGCGTCAATATATTTCTCGTATGCAGAGGATATTTCCCTTGCGGATGCAATAACAAAATTTGGTGAACCAAAATATATTTACCCATCCGCATTAGGGGGTGATCCAACTGTTTACCTCACAGTTAAATTTTTATACCTAGATCTAGGTGTTTGTTTACACCATCAAAATAAGGGTCTGATTTTAAAGTTACCAAAAACATACAAAATTAATGGTTCAGCCAATATTACCGGGATTTACTATGTAGATCCATCTTTACCTCAAGGACAAATGAGATACGGTTGTTTATCTGGAAGTAATGAAAGTGATATAGAGTTAAATAGGTTAGAGTGGAAGGGTTTTGCAGAATACCCTGTTCCTTGATCGGAAGAGATTTTATCGCTTTTATCCGTTGCAGGGCAGAGACGTGTTTTCGCACGTCTCTGCCCTGCAACGGACCCCGCGGGCGCTCCGGTTGCTCTCCAGCAGAGCCGTATCCTCCCACGTCCAGGCAAATTGTAGCATAGCCGGGGCGGTACTGCCACTCCGGTTGGAACCTTAATAATTGCATAAGCGAACTAAACAGCGACCAGTTGAACGCTTTCCGGTAGTGGATGGTCTGGTGGCAAGCTCCAGCCGGGTTCAAGGGCTGGCACTTGCGAAGAAAACGCCTTCATTTCTCCTAGCAGCACCAGTAGTATCTGGGCAGCAATCACCAGCCGAGCCTCCGCGCTCAGTTCTGGCTCGGCCAACTTTTCGGTCAGGGCTAAAATCTGTCCTCGCTCATCCTCCGAACCGGGTTCTTCTTTCTCTTCTGGTTCGTCCAAGAGGTCCAGCCGCTTTTCCACGCTGCTCATGGCGCGAAAGCAATCCTCTTCCACCGTCTGGTCATAGGCGCGGGCATAGATCATGGTCGTGTTGAGCTCCTCATGCCCCAGGAACTTCTGGATCCTGGTCACCGGGCAGCCGGCGTTCAAGAGCTGGGTGGCGGCGGTGCGGGCTGCCGGATTGCGCCTGCGCACCCACTTGATGAATTCTTCGATTTGGGATAGCATGAAAGAGCCTCCTTAGAATGAGAATGTTTGGCTGGACACCTTCATTCTACTCTTGGGAGGCATGTTCTTTACAAAATAACCAGCCTTCCTCTACGAGGGGAGAATGGCCGGTTAAGATAAGTGTTCCAGCCTGGGACGCTTCATCCAGGCGGATACGATCGTGCCTGATCCCTTTAGTCCGCCGGATTGGGATCGCTATAGCTATGTGCAGAACAATCCGATCCGATATAATGATCCCTCAGGGCACTATGTGGCTTCTAATGATGAAGGAAAAGGGAACTGCACAAATTCCTTGGATTGTGTTTATCCCGAAGGGCATGAAAAGGCCGGCGAGATTATCATTCCTCCATCAGAAAAAGAACGAAGATAGGGTGCTCAGATTGTCGGGACTTCTATAGCCCTAATCCCTGGATTGGACATCGGGGATGATATTGCTACTGCTAATACAGGTTGCGGTTATGTATGTCAACTTAGAGGGGAAGAGAAAGTTGGTCCTCTTTGGAGAATTGTTGCGGCTGTCTCCATTGTCCTTCCAGTAAGCAGTACATCACTTCGAAAGGCTATGGGAATCGTTGATGGATCACTTGATGCACATCATCTTATTCCAAGGGCTTTTTCAAATCATCAATTTATAAGAATGGCAACAGGTGCAGGTTGGAATATAGATCATGCATATAATGGTATCGCATTACCAAAGGAAATCCATGGAGCAATACCTGGCCATCCTGGCTATAACGACTATGTCGAGGAAAAATTGGATGAGCTTTATAATAATGCAATTGTTTATGGATGGTCGCCAGATGATGCGTATGAAGAGCTTATGAATCTGGCGCAGAGTCTTCGTATCCAAATTAAACAAGGACAATAGCAGAATGGAAAAGAATGACTATTTCCGTTTTTCGCGAAAAAGTAGCAGTTGGAATGGAGATACTTTACGTGCAGAACCTCTCGATTATTCCGATACCCATTCGAAAATTCAACGAGAATGGTGGTACGGAAAACCGCTCTCAATCCCCTTTCCTGAACTGCGATTTTCTTATCCAGAGGACGCCCCTCTAATAGACAATCTTTGGAATGCAACTCTGTTTGAGATTTATTCTCCTCGGTTAATTTCCATTCTTCAAAACCTTGGCATTGCCCATGAACTCTATCCAGTTCATATTATTGGGGAAAAGACTGGGAGAATAATTCCTATAGAGTATCGCGTTTTTCGGCTGCTTGAAATTCACGATGTGCTTGATAAAAAAGCAAGCCGTTTCCGTTATGAAAACCATCGTGGTCAAACCATCGAGTATCTAGAGGAACCGGTTTATAAAGAGAAGTTTAGAAAATTAAAAATGCCTTTGACTCGCATTAAGGGATTCGAGAATATTGCTATTGTTCACAAAGATCTAAAGGCTCTTCTTGAAAAGGAAGGGATATCAGGGTGTAGTTTTTCTACATTTCCCGTGCGATTTCCTTACCAGCAGAACTAAACGGTATCAAGCGACGAAAGCATGGCAGCTGGGGGTCATCGTCTGCCGTCTGAAAGTATACACGGGCTCAGGATCCGGACCGGGTTTGCCCCCCAAAAGACCAGCATTGGATCAGCTTCAGCATGAATCTCGGGAACTTGCTCCTTTTTTCTGTGATCTTTCTACATCGGTAACTACTTCGAATGGTCTGCCGGTGGCATGAGCAAGTGCTACCTTTTCGGGTGCAGCCAGCGCCTGGGCAGCCTTCCATTCCAATCCGGTCGCCAGCGGTAATAAAACGTGATCATGCAGGCCAGCAGGATCAGCTTCAGGTCGAAGCCCAGGCTGGTGTAGCGGATA
>JAMPIU010000121.1 GCA_023667845.1 Dehalobacter sp.
GACGATTGGCTGGTGATCAGCGGAATCAGTCAGGGATTGGGCAGGTCGGACCGGAATGAACAGCATAAACAGCTCGAACTTGTTCAGCGGCATTTGGCAGGCGTAGACGAAAAGGCCAGGCAGCAGGCAGAAAGCAGGGCAAAGATGTGGTCTTACCTCGGTTTCCTGGGCGGAATTGCGGTTGTCATTATGATCATGTGAGGAGGTAGGGTTCGCGATGAGTATTGACCTCATTTTGAAGGTAGCAGGTATTGGTCTATTGGTGGGCATTTGTGCAATTATCCTGAATGAGGCCGGTAAGAAAGAGCAGGCCCAGATGGTTACCATTGCCGGGGTTGTTGTCGTGTTGTATCTGGTCATCCAGGGAATCTCCGATCTGTTTGTTCTGGTGAAAAGCGTATTTAATCTATACTAGGGGGCTCTGGCAATGGAAATAGCACAAGTGATTGGACTCGCCATCATTGTCACGGTTCTCGGAGCTGTTCTGAAACAAATTAAACCTGAGATTGCAATTCAGCTAAGCATTCTGGCAGGGGTAACCATATTTCTGCTGATCATGGACAAAATCAGACTGGTGGTTGATCTGCTGCAGAAACTGGCTGAGCAGGCAGACATCAGTTCCTACTACTTGTTCATTGTTCTTAAAATCGTGGGAGTAGCCTATTTGGCGGAATTGGGAGGCCAAATCTGCCGGGATGCCGGAGAGAATGCACTGGCCACAAAAGTTGAAATTGCAGCCAAAGTATTCGTGGTCATTTTGGCTATCCCAATCATTGCAGCGATCATGGAATCCATGATGAAGCTGCTGGCGTGAGGAGCGATACGGATGACAAAAAAAGTCTTGGCTGCGCTGGGGCTTGCCATATGGATGACCCTGGTATTTGCTTTTCCAGTGGTGACCCTGGCGGCAGAAAGTCAGGAGACGAGTTACACTGGGACGGAGGCGGATAAACCATTTGCGGAAGTAGAGACTTCCGGGGAGATGGGCGTGTCCGGAAAAGTAGATTTGTCTGAAGAGATAGATTTATCTGAAGTCAGAGAATTTTTGAATCAACTGGACCGCGATGTTCAGGACGCTCTGCCTGATTTTTCTTTAACAGAGATCTTTGAAAGCATTAAAAACGGCGAGGTTAATTTTAGTCTGCAGGGCATCGGCAGCAGTATTGTCAAGGCTCTGCTAAAACAGGTAGTCACCAACGCGCCTTTGATTGCAAAGCTGCTGGTACTCGCTGTGATCTGCGCAATCATCAATCAACTGCAGTCTGCTTTTACAGGTGAAGTAAGCAGGATAGCCCGAATGCTCGTATATCTTGTTCTGTTGGCGCTTGCGATGACATCTTTTCGTATTGCGCTGAATGTTGGCAATGCGTCCATTGACAATATGGTTTCTTTTATGCAGATCATCCTCCCGGCCATGTATACTGTCCTGCTGACCATGGGCAGTCTGACCAGCGCAGCCTTGTTTAAACCGATGGTCATCGGCAGTCTGATCTTTTTGGCTACGGTAATCAAAAACATTGTGTTGCCGCTTTTTTTCCTGAGCATTATCCTGAGGCTGTTCAATAACATTTCCGAACAGTTCAAGCTCAGTAAATTAGCCTCTCTGCTGGAGTTCGGAGGTAAACTCAGTATTGGTATCGTCATGACGGTTTTTATCGGCATTATGTCGGTACAAGGCGTAACAGGGGGCGTAGCCGACGGGGTCACGCTGAGGACGGTAAAATATGCAGCAGATTTGATCCCGGTTGCCGGCAAATTTTTCAAAGACGCTGTTGAGATCGTGGCAAGCTCAGGTCTCTTGCTTAAGAACGCGCTGGGGATCGTAGCAATGATTGCGATAATCATCATTACTTTTCTGCCGGCGATTAAGATTATCGCGATGATGTTTACTTTTAAACTGGCTGCGGCGCTGGTCGAACCTCTGGGAGAAAAAGAACTTGCGGATAGTCTTCAGGACATGTCCAAAGGCTTATTATATATTTTTGTAACCGTTACATCCGTCGGTATCATGTTTTTTATGACGATTGTGATCATTGTCGGGACTGGAAATTTGGCGGTAATGCTTCGCTGATTTTGAGGTGTGTGAAAATGGAAGGATTAAAGACGCTGATCCGCAATTTGGCTTTCATTCTATTGCTGGCCTCCTTTCTCGAGATGCTTCTGCCGAATAAATCCATGCGGGGATTTGTGC
This sequence comes from Dehalobacter sp., assembly GCA_023667845.1. Lineage (NCBI taxonomy): Bacteria > Bacillati > Bacillota > Clostridia > Eubacteriales > Desulfitobacteriaceae > Dehalobacter > Dehalobacter sp. Next base: position 2,192 of record JAMPIU010000121.1, read on the forward strand.
AGATGGTCATGGGGCTGTTTGTGATTGCGGCAATCCTGAATCCGTTGGCAGATCTACTGAACTGGGACTTTGAAAATAGCGTGCCGGCCTGGGCCGGCAGTTCTTCCGGAGACTTGCCTGTTCTGGCACAGGAAAATAGTTCTGACGGAGAAGACAATTCTTCCATGGAAGCAAATGCTCTGGTGATCGAACAATACCGCAGGATTCTGGTTAACCAGATTCAGACCCTTGTATCCGGAGTGGAAGGGGTCAAAAGCTCGGATACGAATGTTGAACTGGAGGACGGGGGAGAGGGATTTGCCGACTATCCGCAAATCCAAAAAGTCGAGATCCATTTCAGTCAGCAAATTGTCAGCATTGAGCCTGTTAAGCCGGTCATTATCGGAGGCGTCAACACAGGCCAGGCCGAGGACCAGGGAACGGCTGAGTCAGCGAAAGCAATGGAAATAAAAAAACAGGTTGCAGCACTCATGCAGCTGCCGGAAGAAATCGTGTTTGTGCAGGAAGAAAAATAGGAGGAAGGAAGTCAGTATGGGATTTTTCAAGCAGGTGATCACAGAAAAGATTACGTTGGCCGTGATCTTGCTGGTAATCGTCGCAGCAATTCTTATTTTTACCTCACAGGAGGATCAGCCCGCTGCATCAGTCCAATCCCCGGCTGAAACGGTAACAGCCGTTCCAGAAAATGAATCGGGTTTTACTGCATTGGAAAAACAACTTGAAGAAAAACTTGCAGCCAATCTGGAAAAAATTCAGGGCGTTGGCAAAACGAAGGTCCTAGTTACCCTGACCTCCGATGTAAAGAAACAGTATGCCAGGGATGAAAGCGTTACGAAAAAAACTTCCAAGGAAACGGATAAAGACGGCGGAACCAGAGAAACGGAAGAGGTAACTCAGAATAACAAGATCGTGGTCGTCGGCGAAAATGCTTTAATCATTACGGAGGAACGTCCACAGGTCGCGGGAGTATTGGTTATCGCGCAGGGAGCAAGTGATCCTAAAATAAAGGAACAAGTATTTGAAGCGGTCAGGACGCTGTTGAATATTGAACCGGCCAAAATCAGCGTTGTTCCAATGGGGGGCGTCTGAATTGAACCTGAAAATAAAAGCATCCTTGATCTGGATCACCGTGATTCCGGCCATCGCGGTATGCTCCATTGTTTGGCTCAGCCAAGCATGTTTTGGGCAGCAAAAGGAAGAAGGCTTGCCGGTCAATATCCCGGATTCCGTTTGTTTCTCAGCAGAAATGATTGAACTGACGGAAAATGAGGGGGAAAACTACTTTGTTAATTATAGGATCAAACGGGAGCAGACCAGACAGGAAACACTTAACATGCTGGAGCCTTTGCTGGCGTCCGATATCACGGAGACACGCAGTCAGGCGCAGCAGCGCTGGCTGGCCTTAAGCGACAAGATCAGCAGGGAAGCCGAAATTGAGAATGTGCTGAAAATGAAAGGTTTTACAGATATTGTTTCGGAAGTCAACACGCAAAAGGCCACGGTTACAGTCCTGGCAAATCAATTAAAAGTTCAGGACATGTTTATTATCCAAAACACAGTATCGGAAATTACCGGTTTTTCAGTTGATCAAATCGAAGTAGCAGTCGTCAAAGACACGTCGGAAAAAATCTGATAATCGGGTCCGGTGG